>JAACDS010000360.1 GCA_009936895.1 Pseudomonadota bacterium | reverse complement strand
GGCTCATGAGATAAACCGATGCCCAACGTAAAACGTCCGCCCAGCGAATTCGCCGCGGTAAGCGCCTGGCCGGCAAGCGCCATCGGGTGTCTGGGAAATGTCGGCACGATTGCCGTGCCCAATTCGATATCAGGCACCTGAGCCCCCACCAGCGCCAAGACTGTGATGGCATCAAAACCGCCGGTTGGGTGTTCCGCCAGCCAATAGTGGGCGAAGCCGTCTTCAGCCGACTGTCTTGCATGATCGGTGACCGCTTGAACCGACGCTTGCTGCACCAACCCCGTGCCATTTATCCCAAGTCTCATCCTTTCTCTCCATACCCGGACTGATTGACTGACTGGCGATGTATTGCCCCAGTGACGTTCACGTAAAGTCGATCACCATCCGACCTCGTGTGCCACCCGCAGCCAGGCGTCGATGCGCGTCGCCAGCCCGTTCTGGCGGCACGGTATCCGCTACCCGAAGGGTTAACTGTCCTTGTTCCGCCTGCTGACGCAGCGCGTCCAACAAGTCGTAGCGTTCGTTGTACTGAGTCACCCAGGTTTCGGTAAATCGAATCTCCCGCTGGGGCTCGCCTCTAAAGCCGCGAATGGCGGTAAAGGCACCACCATCTTTCACGGCGGGAATCGCCTTATCGTTCAGCAACGCACCATCGGCCACACCATCAACCCCATCGGGAAAGTGCTCTCGGATACGTTCTGCAAAGCCCTCGCCTCTGGCAATGACCACATCGGCGCCCAGCGTTTGAAGCCGTGCCCGATCGCTTTGCGCTGCATCGGCGATAACCGTCAAACCAGCCGCTTTTGCCAGCTCGATCACGTAGCCGCCATAAGCGCCCGGGCCGCCAGTGACCCCCAACACCTGACCGGGGGAAAGCTCCAACAGATCTAGGGAGAGCCGAGCCGTTAAGGCATTCATTGGCAACGTAGAGGCTTGCAGGTGCGTGGTGCCCGCAGGCGCTGGTACCACCGCCCGTTGGTTCAGAACCAACTGCTCTCGGTAGGCACCGTGACTCGCCTTAGGCACCACCATGGCCATGACACGATCGCCCACCTTGACGCCCGTTGTAACCCCCTGGCCGACCTGATCGACGACACCCGCAGCGTCCATACCGGGCACATAGGGCGGTGGGAACTGGCTCTGCAATTTCGCTCGGGTGCCGTCCCGGGCAACAATGTCCGTGGGATTCACCGCCGCCGCAAAGTTTCGAATCCGAATTTGACCGGGACCGGCGGTAATCGCTTCTAAATCCACAACCTCTAGCACCTCTGGCCCGCCATGGACCATTAAACCGACTGCTCGCACGATAACTCTCCCCAGAGTAAAGGTAATGCATTGATCCAGCGTCTTAAACGCATATTAAAAAGTGACAAAACTCGCTGGCAAGCCCCAAGACAACATACATTTTATGATCACCTTCTGGTACCTTCTAAGTCAAAAATAAGAGGGGAGAACGATGGCTTCTGAGGAAATTTCTGGGGACATTTTCGATCACGAAACGGCAGTGCTGGAGACATCACTGGCGCTCGTTGATTCTGGTGACGCATCGACCGATGACCACCAAAAGCTAACAAAGGAGTATCAAAAGCTCCTAAAAACCACGCGCCGCATCATCAAACTCAGTGACAAAAGCGAAAAACGCCTAACGGAACTGTCTCAGGAAGCTCAAGAAACCAACCGACAATTGGAGGGCCTTTCGACGCAGCTGTCCAAGTATTTGTCACCTCAGCTCTATCAGTCAATCTTCACCGGCTCGAAAGCCGTCGCCCGAACAAGCTCACGAAAAAAGCTCACGGTGTTCTTCGCGGACCTGTGTGGCTTTACCAACATCGCCGAAAACCTGGAATCCGAAGATGTTGCCGAAATGCTGAATCTGTATCTTGGCACGATGACGGAGATCGCTCTGGGTTACGGGGCTACTGTGGACAAGTACATTGGCGACGCCATCATGCTGTTTTTTGGCGACCCGGAATCCAAGGGCGTTAAAGAAGACGCCATCAACTGCGTCAACATGGCCATGGAGATGCAGCGCACGCTCAAGGGTATGCAGGACAACTGGCATCACTACGGCTTGCAGGAGCCTTTAGAGATGCGCATTGGTATCGCCACCGGTTTCTGCACGGTCGGGAACTTTGGCAGCGAATTGCGCTTGGAGTACACCTGTGTGGGTACCGGCGTCAATACCGCTTCACGGCTGGAAACCGCGGCTGACAGCGGTGATATCTTGATGTCCTTCGACACGTACTCCTTGGTCAGCGACCGAATTCCCTGTCAGGAACTCGACACCATTCATCTCAAAGGCATCGGCCCTGTGAGAACCTTTCGACCCGTCATCGACGACGGAAGCGG
>JAACDS010000359.1 GCA_009936895.1 Pseudomonadota bacterium | reverse complement strand
GCGCTGGCCAATACGGATCCCACCTTGGTTAGGGTGTCACGGGCACTGGGTCTCAACTCCTGGGAGCAGTTACGCTATCTCCGTCTGCCCTTAGCAACGCCAGCTATCTTTGCGGGTATTCGTACGGCTGCCGTCATCAGCATTGGTACCGCAACGCTGGCCGCCTTTATTGGCGCTGGCGGGTTGGGCGAGCCCATCGTCGTCGGACTGTCGCTGAACGATACTGATATGATTTTGCGCGGGGCTGTCCCAGCCGCGCTGCTTGCCGTCATCGTCGAACTGTCTTTTGGCGCGCTGGAGCGAAAGGTCAGTCCGCCAAAATGAGTGCATGAGTCAAATCGGTGACGGCCATTCTGTGGCATCCTGTTGAATTGTTCGAATGTTTGAGGAGCGTTTTTGGAACCCTTACAAAGAGAAAATATTCGGTTGGCGGCAACGGTGATGATCGTTCGGGACAAATCCGATTCAGCAAGCCCAGCCATTGAAGTCTTTATGATGAAGCGCCCGGGGCGGGGAGACTTTCCCGACCTACACGTTTTCCCTGGGGGTAAGGTAGAAGAGACGGATTGGCAGCCCGAACTCTGTCCTGATATGGCTGACAGTGACGCCAGTCAACGTCTCGGGATAGACGAAGGAGGACTGCGTTACTGGGTCGCCGTTGCTCGGGAGTGTTTTGAAGAATGCGGTGTTCTGCTGTCTCGCGATGCCTCAGGGGTAATTGGCATACCCGCAGCCCAGCGCGAACGACTGGGTGTTCAGCGGCAACGATTGCTGCAAGAAGAGGTGACATGGCATGACATGCTGCGAGAGCACAATCTGACTATCGCCAGTGACAGGTTGGTTTATTTCAGCCACTGGCTGACTCCGCCATCAGTGCCTCGTCGGTTCGATACGCGTTTTTTCCTTGCCGCATTGCCTGAGGGCGAGGTGGCTTTGTCGGATACACAAGAAACCATTGCCGGGGAATGGGTTGAGCCGTCTAAGGCATTGGAAAACCACAGGCAAGGCGACTGGCAAATGATTGGACCCACGCTGCGCTCGCTGGACACGCTGACGACGTTTAGCAGCGTCGAGGAGGCCTTAGCTGAGGTTCGAGCCGAACGACATGTCAGGCTCTGGACCCCAGCCTTGGGCAGCGACGGTATGCAGCCATTCCGAGCAGATCGCGATGATGTCGCGCTCAAGGCCAGCTCATGAGCGATGATGATTTAACATGGCAGCGTCTGTCCTCTCGTTACGAAGAGGCTGGTTTGATGTTGTTTGAAAAGCGTATCGATACGTTGCGCAATCCGCGTAACGGTCAGACCTTCGACCGCTTGGTTTTAGAGTCCGTGGACTGGGTCAATGTGGTAGCGCTGGATGCAGAAGGCCGATCACTGATGATTCGCCAGTTTCGCTTTGGTGTTGGCTACAACACCCTGGAAACACCCGGCGGAATGGTGGACCCCGGAGAAGACAGCAAAACGGCCGCGGCCCGGGAGTTGCTTGAAGAAACCGGCTATACCAGCAAAACCTGGCACTACTTGGGCGCCGTGGAGCCCAACCCAGCGTTTCACAACCATTTGTGTCATCACTGGCTGGCTAAGGACGTTGTCTCGACGAAAGCGCAGGATCTGGGTGAGGGCGAAGCCATTACGCTGGAGTTTATGACTCAGAACGACGTGCGCAAGGCGGTGGAGTCAGGAGAGCTGAAGCATGCTCTTACGCTGTCGGCGCTTGCGCGGGTATTTCCAATTTGGCCAAGGCCCTTTGCGCATGCGGATCCGTAAAACTATTGATGGACTAAGGTTATGGCTGACGCAGTAGCAAGCGGTGAAGGGTCCGACGCTAAGCGTGTAGCGGCGTTGTTCAATCGAGTTCTGGGTGAAGAAACAATAAGTTTGTCTCCACCGATACAGATGCTCTGTGACGCAATGATTGAGGGCCGCCCAGACTTTTTGCTGGCCGTGAATGCTCAGGGGACTATCCAATTTGCCAGCGGTGCGTGTTCGGAACTGGTCGGTGTCGGTGCACAGACCCTGGAAGGTGAGGCTTTTGAGACGCTCCTCGATGTGCAGGATCGTCCTGACTACCGGCAGTTTTTTGCGGATACGATCCTGCCGTTGGCAGGGCAATCGTTTTCAAGACTTGGGCCCTTGGATTTGCGCATCGCCCCCGTTGTCGAGGAGCAAAAGAGCCCGATTCGTTGGGTCGCATTGCGGGTCAGCTCGATAGATCTCTCGCCTGATGCGGGCAGCAACGTGCTGTTTTTTTTCAGCCTGATAGACATTACTCAACGAGAAGAAGAAGAGGGTAGGATTCGGCAG
>JAACDS010000358.1 GCA_009936895.1 Pseudomonadota bacterium | reverse complement strand
GTTGAGGACATTATCGAAGTGGGTGGTCCTGCAAGGCAGGAGTTCAACCCTTCGCACCCCTTGGCAGATGAGAATGGCTACATCTACAAGCCGGACATCGATGCCGCTACCGAGATGGCCGAGATGATGCAGGCCTCGCGCTCATTCCAGAACTCAGTTGAAGCCATTAACACGGCAAAGCAGCTGGCCCTTCGCACATTGACCTTAGGTAAGTGATCCCATGATTAATGGCACCCCAACAGACATTTTTACCTCACTGAATCCGGGTCAGACTGCGGAAGCATCGCGCTCTCGCAACATATCCGACATGGGTTCAGACGATTTTATGGCGCTCATGATTGCGCAGATGAAACACCAGGATCCAACAAAGCCCATGGACCAAATGGCGTTCATGAGCCAGCTGGCCGAGTTCAGCTCGTTATCTGGCATACAGGAACTAAACGGCGCCTTTGGTGAACTCTCTACGAACCTGACGGGAGCACAGGCGGTTCAAGCGTCGTCTCTTGTGGGTCGTAGCGTGGCGATGGACACCCAGGTCGCAGCGCTGACACCCGTGGGCAGGAATGAGAATGGCGATATGGTCAATTTACTGTCAGCCACCGTGGATATGGGGGATGGCAGTGATGGCGGTGTCTTTGAGGTAAGAGACAGCGCCGGCAATCTTGTCTTTTCGGGACAGCTACCCGCCGGTTCCGGACACGTACCCGTTGTGTGGGATGGCGAAGCGTCCGATGGCAGCCGTCTACCGCCCGGGGACTACAACATTTCAGCACGTGTCGAGCGGGGGGGTGACCTCCGCGATGCGCGTGTCTATGGACATGACACCGTGATTTCCGTGGCCATCGGCTCCGGCAATCAAGTGACATTGAACTTAGCAAGTGGTCGCTCGGTGGATGTGAGCGACGTGAAAGAATTTTTCTGATTTACAACGAGGAACTAAACCATGGCATTTAACACATCAATCTCAGGACTACAGGCCGCCCAGAAAGATATGGGTGTCATCAGTAACAACATTGCAAACGTCGGGACCACCGGCTTTAAGCGAAGTGATTCGCTGTTTGCCGAGCTGTACACAGCATCACTCGGTGGTGCCGGCACGCAGCCAGGCTCAGGTGTGACCTTAGAGCGCATCCGCAGCGACTTTGGCCAGGGCAGCTTTGAATTCACATCCAGCCAGCTGGATTTGGCTATTGACGGTAATGGCCTGTTCGTTCTTCAGAACGGACCAGAGACGCTGTATACGCGCGCTGGTGCTTTCCGTTTGGATAATGATGGCTTCGTTGTCACTGAGAGTGGTGCCAATCTTCAGGGCTATGGCGCTGATGATAACGGTCAAATCAACACGGCACTGGGGAACCTTCAGATTACCAATGCGCTGCTTGCGCAGAAGCCAACCGAGGAAATTACCTTTAACGGCAACCTGGATTCACGCGCTACAGCACCTACGACGGCACCGTTTGATGCGACGAATCCAGAGACTTACAACTTTACGTCGACGACCACCGTTTATGACTCTGCGGGTGCTGCCCATCAGGTAACGCTTTATTTTGCAAAGGATGCGACGGCAGCAAACCAGTACAACGTGACGGCCAGCATTGATGATGTTGTTCAGCCTGAAACTGCTTCGCTGGTTTTCGATAACGCAGGTGTGCTCGATGCTGCGTCTGTGACCGCATTGAACTTAGCCAGCTATTCACCAGCGAACGCGAATGCACAGCCTATTAACATCGACTTTTCGACCATCACCGGCTACGGCGCCACCTCAGCAACCTCGGGCGTAACGCAAGATGGTTATGCCGCAGGTCAGCTGGCTGGCTTTGAATTTGACCGAACAGGCATTGCTTATGCGACTTACACCAACGGTGAGACACGTGCCGTCGGTCAGGTAGCGTTAGCCACCTTTACTAACCCCAGTGGTTTGCAGTCTGCCGGTAAAACGAATTTTGCCGAAAGCTCAACTTCCGGTCTTGCTTCGATTGGAACGCCTGACTCGGGTGCGCGTGGCATTATCCGACCTTCTGCGCTTGAGTCTGCAAACGTCGACTTGACGGTAGAACTGCTCGCCTTGATTGAGGCGCAGCGCAACTTCCAGTCAAACGCCCAGGCGATCCAGAACGCGAACGATGCCTCACAGGCCATCCTTCAGCTTCGTTAATTGGGTATTAGGTAGGTAATTCGTTATGAGTACCGTTCTTCAAGTTGCCGCTGCCGCTAGCCGTCAAATTGCTAACGCGCAAGCGGCGGTGACGCACAATTTGGCTAACGCGGGGACCACCGCGTTTAAAGCCGACCTGTTCTATGCCGAGCAGGGCTACGCCCACAAGGGCGAAGCGGGCGCGTCTGCGGTCGACTTTAGAGCGGGAAATATCGCGTATACCGGCCGCGATTTGGATATTGCGATTGCGGGTGATGGATGGATGCAGGTGATCACACCTGCTGGCGAGGAAATTCTCAGCCGGCGCGGTGATTTACGCATCGATCCGAACGGTAACCTCATTGATGCAGAGCAAAATCAGATACTCGGTGACGGCGGT
>JAACDS010000357.1 GCA_009936895.1 Pseudomonadota bacterium | reverse complement strand
ACCGGCATCATGTTGGCGGACTTGGATGCGGAAGCGGTGGATCAGGCAGCGGCTGATATCGGCTGTGACGGTATGGCCTGCGATGTCACCGACGAAGCTCAAGTGGCTGCCTTGGTGGACGCGACGGAAGCAAAGTATGGCCGGGTTGACTTGTTTTGCTCAAACGCCGGTGCTGGTGGCAACGGACTGCTGACCGACGCCGCCAACGAGGTATGGCAGCAACAATGGGAACTGCATGTGATGTCTCACCTGTATGCTGCGCGAGCCGTGCTACCCGGAATGATCGAGCGCGGTGCGGGCTATCTGATGAATACCGCCTCGGCAGCCGGACTGCTGGCGGCGCTGGGCTCCGGCCCCTACACGGTCACCAAGGCGGCGGCGGTAAAGTTTGCGGAGTTCTTGTCCATCACCCACGGCGATGACGGCATCAAGGTCTCTGTTCTGTGCCCGCAAGGCGTGAACACAGCTATGGCCCCCCGCAGTTTGGGTGACGGTCAAACCGACGGCATCATTGAAGCCTCAGCGTTAGCCCAGACCGTTGTTGAGACCATGCGCGAAGAGCGCTTTCACGTGCTACCCCATCCCGAAGTCGAAGAATACGTGCGCCGCAAAGGCGACAACGTTGACCGCTGGTTGCTGGGTATGCAGCGTTTGCGCAAGCGTACTCTGGAAGGCTAGACAGCCCTGGAGCTGGCACGTTGTTGGGCGGTGCATTGCAGCAAACGCCCAACATCCGCAAAAGACTAGGCGGAGATGCCGCCGTCAATAACCAGTTCTGATCCTGTCATGTAGCTGGACTCGTCACTGGCCAAGAAAAGTATGCCGTTGGCAATATCCACCGGCTTACCCGCTACCCCGGTGGGCACTGCAGCGGCTGACATTTCTACTGGGTCATAATTGTTCGACCCATCCTCGAGCATGGTCGGATCGATTTTGTCCCAAATCGGTGTGACGATGATACCGGGATGCACTGAGTGCACTCGCACAGGCCACTCGTTGCGGCCGCATTCCAGAGCAACACCCTTAGTGAACAGGCGCACACCGCCCTTGGTGGCATTGTAGGCAGACAAACCCGCCGCGCCCTGCAGGCCGGCGACAGACGAAATATTGATCACCGAACCGCCGTCGGCCATGTCTTTCATGATTGGGACACAGTGCTTAACACCCAAAAACACGCCATCGAGATTGATGGCTTGCTGGCGCTGCCAGTCCGCCAGAGACATCTCGAAGACATCGCACATGATGGCAATACCTGCGTTGTTCACCAGCACATTTAGCCCACCAAACTCTTGGACACACAGACCAACCACTCGCTCCCACTGGGCCTCGTCGGTGACGTCATGTTCGGCCGCCTTGGATCGCCCACCAGCCTGGCGAATCTCTGCAGCGATGCGTTCTGCTGATGCAGCGTCCACATCCGTCACAAATACCGCAGCGCCGGCCTGGGCTAGTCGCTTGGCCGTTGCCGCACCAATCCCGGACCCTCCGCCGGTCACAAAGGCAACTCGGCCCTGTAATCGATTATCTTGTATGGACACGTTCCCCCCTCTTTTCGTTAGTGATTACTGCTGATTCAGACTGGTATAGACCCTGTTTACAAATCCGAGCGAGGCTGTCTCGGGACCGTAAACTTCATCAAAATCTGCGGTGGGTTTGGCGTCCATTACCTCTTGCAGGGTCTTGCCGTCGTCAATCATCGCGGCGACGCGCGAGCGAACGGTTTTGAGCATGTAGACATAGCGTGACAGGGCTGCGGTATCGGTTACCGGCCCGTGTCCGGGAATGATGATCGCATCAGGACCGACAGTCTCCAGAGTCTGCTCACAAAAGTTGATCATGCCGTCAATGCCACCGCCGCTGTCGACGTCCACAAAGGGGTAACCCGAATTATTGAATACATCGCCCAGGTGTATCGCGTTCTGATTGCGGAACCACACCGCCGCGTCACCATTGGTGTGGGCTGGCGAAAAGTGCAACAGATCGATTTGATTGTCGTGGAAGTGAATCTGCATCCGGTCGTCAAAGGATAGGACCGGCAGGGCCGCTTTCGGATAGGGCTGCCGTTGATATTTGGCAATCACGAGATTGACCAGTCCGCCTTTCGCCATATCCGCCCGGGCGTTGCTGTGAGCGACAATAGTCGTACCCTTGGGTCCTAACGCGTTATTGCCTTCGGCATGATCGAAGTGCCAATGGGTATTGATGGCGTAATCAACGCCGTCACCACCAATTTCACCAATCGCCGCTTCAATCTTTTCCATTACCTGGGGAAACTGGTCGTCGACGATCAGCACGCCGTCGCTGCCGATGGAGACACCGATGTTGCCACCCACGCCAAAAAGTACATACAAACCGTCGGCCACTTTTTCAGTCGTAATCTGCGCACCAGCCAAATCCCAGCCGAAAGCACTTACTAGACCTTCAAGACTTATCGGTTGCCCTGCTGACGCCTCGCCAGCCTCATGATTATCTGCTGAAACCGATTGCATCATGCCTATGGCCAAAAGACTGACCGCTAAAATTCTGAGCGTCTTCATTTCTTTCTCCTCTCCCTTCTGGTGCAAACGTTATAACATTACTGGCCGAGTTAACGAGCCTTGATTTTCCCGTCAAGGGCCAACTGACAGCGGACTCAGGATCATGCAAAACCCTCGGTCTAGCCGAGAAACTTAAGACTGCGGTGGTCGCCACCAAGCACCTTCTCAGCAGGTACGCCCAGCCAGTCGTTGATTAGCGTACCGTAAACGCGCCGAAAATCTGTTGTGTACGTCAGGTTGTCCCCCTCACCCAAACCGGCCAACACCGGGGACTGACCATAGTGCCCACCAGCCACCGGCGTGCCTGCCACCAGCATGAGATTGGCGCTGCCGTGGTCGGTGCCTAGATTTGCGTTTTCCTTGGGGCGACGACCGAATTCCGAGTGCAGCATGATCACCACGCGGCGATCCTGCCCCATGGCTTTCAAATCTTGCACGAAGGCATAGACCGCATCCGAGACATAGCTCAGCAACCGTCGATGCAGAGCCGGTTGTTGTACGTGGGTGTCGAAGGCGTTGTTGCGTACGGAAACGTGGTACAGCTGGGTGGGTAATCCCGCACGGATGCAGGCAGCAACCTTGGGCAAATCCATGGGTACCACGCCGTAGTCGGCTTGGGGCTGATAATCCATCCAGGCCTGGCGTATTCGTGCAGACGAGGCCTGCGCACTGGCATCAACGGCCAGCAAAAAGTCGCGATTAGAGCGCACGACGGCCGGCGCTGCCTCTGCGGCCAGTGCCGAGGCCGGACCGCTGCGTTGAAACCGCAGCGGATCGTCGAATACCACTGGAGTATGCACAGCACTCTTCACTGCGAGGGATTGTGTGCTGCCCACATTGATGAGCATGTCCTCACGACGCTGGCGTACCATCTGATCCGCCGCTCGTCCCATCCAGCCAAATTCATTGCCCTGATGAGGTGCGCCGGTATGCCAGTAGGCCATTGCATTGAAGTGAGAAAAAGTCGGATCGTCGTAACCGCAGCCGTGAATCAGCGCAAGGTCATCGTTTTGCCACAGTTTCTGGACACCCTGCAGTCCCGGGTTGAAACCAAAATGATCGTCCAACGACAGCAGTTGAGATTGGGGTATACCGATGGTTGGGCGCAGCCGATAGTAGTTATCGTCCGCGTAAGGCACCACAGTATTGAGCCCGTCATTACCGCCAGACAGTTCCAAAACGACCAAAATCGGTGATTGGTCGTCCTTGGACCCGCTTGCAACAGCTCGGGCGCCAAGCATTGGGCCAAACATGGACAGTCCGACCAGATTTCCTATCACGTTGCGACGCTTCATAACACGCTCTCCTCCCAATCAAGTATCACTATCCTAGCTGGTATTCCGGTCGGCTCAGCATCACATGCAGTAAGCGCCGTAAGGGTTCTTCGGCATAGCTAGCGGCCGCTGAGACATCCGCACTGCCCAGCTCCGCCTCAAGCAACGTGGCCAGCTGCTCACGCACCCCGGGCAGCAGCGGCACCTCAAAAAATTGCTTTTCAAAATGCAGCACGACATCAAGCGGCGATGCCAGAGCGGCGTCCTGAACCTGCTGGGACAGATTAAGCCGCGCGAAGTCTCTGGGAATGGGCCGGACCCGCTCAATGGCCATTTGCCAGCCCCGCATGCTGCCCAAGCGAGTATTGAATGCCTCGTCACGGTCCGCTAAGGCATTGGATTGGGCCATTTCACCGCCGGTCATGCCCGAGGGCTTCGTTGCCTGAGACACGCTCATACCAGTGCGTAAACGCGTTTGAACCCGCGCCACCTCGGGTGTGAAGGTGGGAAATCGATCAGGGGGCACAAAATTGAGGTCGGGAAACACCACATCCAAAACAAAGTTCCCGCGTTCGAAGAGCAGCGAGGGCGTGATCCAGCTTCGTCCTTCAGACCAACCGGCAACCGTGGGTGGGTGCAACAAACGTTGGCCCAAGGCTCCGGTTACCACGTTGAAGTCCGGTACGCCTGGCACCGTTGTCAGGCCCATTTTGTGATAAGTCGATACCACGAGTTCTACCGGGCTTTTGATGTGTTCGCCTTGGCTGGCGTAAAAGTCTTCGCTCGATAATAGTTCGCTCAGGTACGCCTGGATATCAAAATTGTGCGCACGCAGGCGTTCGCCTAGCTGAACTTCCGCCGCAGGCGTTAACTCATCCCGCACAAAAAAACGATACAGCTTGGCTGCGATACACCGACTGGTTTGAGGTCTTGCCAAAATCTGATCAATGATTTGTATACCATTGAATGCGCCGCGCTGGCCGAGAAACACCTTTTCCCCCGCGTCATGGGTCTCCGGGTTGATGTAAAAATCCAGTCCCTTGACGGACCAGCCGGTAAAGGCTCTTGCTGCCTCGCGCACGTCCTCTTCGCCGTATTCACCCACACCCATGGTGAACAGTTCCATAATCTCTCTGGCAAAATTTTCGTTTGGCGCATTCTTGGTGTTTACCCCGGCGTCTAGGAAGACCAGCATGGCTGGATCTTGGGCAACGGCGATCAACAGATCCCGAAAACTGCCGAGACCGTAGCGTTGGAACGTCTCGACCTGCAGCACCATCTTGCGGTAGTCGCGTACCTTGTCTTCATTGGTGGCGAAATGCCCGTGCCAGAACAGGGCCGCTTTTTCTTGCAGTGGCCGTTTGCTGCTGAGCATTCGATTGGCCCACCAATAAGACACGCGGTCGGTTTCCAGACGGCTTGCACGCAGCCAGTAAAAGAACGTGTTTACGATCGGTTGCAGGGGCCGGTTGCCCGCAGGCTTCACCTCAATGCCGAGGGCGTGACCCTGGCGCTTGGCAAGCTCGGTGGTCGCTGGACGACTGGGTGGGAAGGGATCGAGACCTGAATCGAAAATTCCCGAATGGTCAAATGCTGGGGCTGGAGATGCGTCTGCCTGACCAACAAAGTAGGTCAGAGCCTGGGCGGCGGACAGGCCGGTTAGCGCGTCTATCTCGCCCTGCGTCGCACCGAAGCCGGCTCGTGACGCCAGATGTTTCACCTGAACCTGTGTCAGCTCCCCTTGCAGTGGTGCTAGGCGCAGTGGCCCTTCCGATGGCAGGGATGCTTGTGCAACGCTCTGAAAGACGCAGAGCATGGCGCAGAGCACGCCTAGCTGCCCACGCCACCCCCGCGCAGCCGATGTATCCGACCGCGGGAAAACGCCAGCGCCCGCACCGGTCTTATGTTTTGGCCGGTTTACTGTTTCGGTCATGAGATCCTCTCTCCTTACATCCCGTTACCTCATACGATTCGCGAGGTCTCGTGATCGCCCCGCTTAGGCGGGCATCTCTGGCGGCATCGCCTGACGCCCTAAAATAGCATCGGATATTTTCTCTGCCATCATTATTGTCGGCGCATTGGTGTTGCCCGCTATCAGGGTTGGCATCAGCGAGGCGTCCACAACGCGCAAACCCAACAAACCATAAACCTGGCCCTGTTCATTGGTAACCGCCATATCGTCCTGCCCCATTTTGCAGGTGCCTACCGGGTGATAGAGGGTTTCACCCGTGCTGCGGATCCAAGCGTCCAGCTCGTCGTCGCTGTCGACGTTAACCTCGGCCGGTGGCTTGAGCTGATCGCCACGATACTCGTCAAAGGCGGCCTGCATAAAGACTCGGCGAGTTTCCCGAAAGCCGTTGCGGGTATCGATCAGATCCTGCTCTGCCGAAAAATAATTCGGGTGCAAAGCCGGCGCGCTGTCCACGTCGGCGTCGCGCAAGCCTACGTGGCCGCGGCTTTGCGGACGACAGGCGTAAACAATGCTCGAAAAGCCATGGCCGGGAGTCACACCTGCCCTGCCGTGGACGTCTGCCATGGCAGCGCTGACGTAGTGAATTTGCATATCCGGCAGATCCTTACTGGGATGGGACTTAATAAACGCACCGCCCGCTGTCGGCGGAAAAGAGGCGTCGCCACCGCCGCCGGTCAAATATTTCATGCCCGCCCAGAGGGTACCCAAGGGTGTGGCTGAACGCGCCAGCGTCACTGGCTGGGTACAGCCGAACTGGCTAACGACGCCAATATGATCCTGCAAGTTTTGTCCGACGCCGGGCAGCTCATGCACCATGGCCAGCCCGTGAGGGGTAATTTGATCTGCCGGACCAACCCCGCTACGAAGCAATATTTGAGGTGAGTTAAGCGCCCCGGCAGACAAGATGATTTCTTTACGGGCGGTTAAGGTCCGTCGCTGGCCCTTCACAACAATGTCTACAGCAACCGCGCGACGGTTCTCGAACCGTATTCGATCCACGGTGGTATGAGACAAAATTTCAAGGTTCTGTCGATCTCGTACGGGATGCAGATAGGCTCTGGCGGCACTGCAGCGTTTGGTGCCCTTCATGGTGTGTTCGTAGCGCGAAAAACCTTCTTGTTGTCGGCCGTTAAAGTCGTCCGTAAGAGGAAACCCCGCTTGCTCACCTGCCTGCACGAAGCGATCCAGCAGCAGGTCATCGGTGCGATCGGATTTTTTGACCGCCAGTGGTCCGCTGTGGCCGTGGTAGGCATCATCACCGCTGCCCTCGAAGGATTCGGCCCGCTTGAAATACGGCAGCACTTCGGCGTAGGACCATCCGGAATTGCCATCTTGGGACCACCGTTCGTAGTCCGCTGCGTGTCCGCGAATGTAGACCATGGCATTGATCGAGGACGATCCGCCCCAGCCCCGCCCACGTGGCCAATACATTCTGCGCCCACCCACGTTGGGTTCGGGTTCGGTTTCGTAGCCGTAGTTCGATGCATTGGCTTGGGGCACCAGTTGGGCATAGCCTGCTGGCATGTGAATAAAGAAATTTTTGTCTTCGCCACCGGCTTCTAGCAAAAGCACCTGATTGTTTTGATCCGCCGACAGGCGGTTTGCGAGCACGCAGCCGGCGCTGCCCGCCCCGATCACAATGTAGTCGGCTTCTCGCTCGCCATTGGTCGTCGCCATGGTCGCTCCTGTCATCCGTACGAAACAACCTGCACTATCGCTAAAGGAGGCGCCGAGCGCAAAGGCCGGTTGCGGCGTCAATCAGTCCCGCCTTGGCAGACGGCCCTAGGCGATGGGCAAGCCTGCAGCCACAGGGTGATCAGCACTGAGCAATACAACATCCCCGCCGGATTCGATTGCCCCGAGCACCAGGCACTGGCTCATAAACGAGCCGATTTGTTTGGGGGGAAAATTCACGACGGCGACCAACTGCCGACCTAGAAGAACATCTGGCGTGTAATGCGCGGTAATTTGCGCACTGGTCTTGAGTACGCCCACACCCTCACCAAAATCTAACCAGAGTTTGATGGCCGGTCGTCGGGCCTCGGGAAACGCTTCAGTGCGTTCCACAGTACCCACACGGATGTCGAGTTTGCTGAAGTCGCTCCAGTTTATCTCTGGCTTTCGATCCATCCTGTCCCCCAGATATCGGTCTCGCCGTCGATCAGGCGCTGTGCAGCACCACCGGCTGCCACTCGCCATCAAAATCCCCAGTGTTTCGCCACACCCGGCGACCGAGTTGGGCGTCTAAGTCCAACTGCCGCGCCGGTTCAATGTCATTTTCCTCGGAGAAATTGAAGCTGTCGATCTGACCGCGACAAATATCCAGAATAGAAAAGCCCGCGAACTGGCCTTTCAACGTGCCGCCGTTAATTACCTGGGTACTGGGAAAATCGATGACGGTCCGAAAATGCATATGCCCATTGATCACAAAGCGCGGCGGATTGGCTTCTTGCAGCAACGCATCAAGAGAAGCAGAACATCGGCTGGAGGATCGTTCAGAGCCCGGCCAGATTTTGGCCAGGTCGTCCTCAAGCACGCCATGACACAGCACGAGCGGACCCGCAGATGTTTCAAGAGTCCGCATTTGGGGGAGACTTTCAATAAACCGAATCGTGTCCGCAGAGGCCTTGTCGCGCAGATGGGCGTCTTGCACATGACGAACCCGATCTTGCAAGAACCAGCGGTCGTGGTTCCCGGCCACCGTTAGTACGTTGGCCGCTTTCAACAGATCACAGCAGACGTCCAGGTCGCCGACGCCATCAGGCAAGTCGCCGGTGCAAATCAAGCCGTCAACCCGTTGGCTGGCGAGAAACTCGAGTGCTACTGCAAGCCGGTCATGTTCGGCATGCACGTCTCCGATGATCCCAATACGATTCATATGCCAACCCTTGATAAGTCGGAGAATCGTATGAGCGCAGCGGTGAAGTCACCGTGAAGCCCGCGTTAATCTTCTGCGACAAAGCCTTTCCAGCTGTTCATATAATCAACGAACACGGGGCTCAGTCCCTCGGCGAGCAAATGGTCTCGGCTGACTGGGTTGGCAATGGGTTCAAAGTCCGGATTCTGCAGCACTTTCTTTGGAAAGTCGTGATGTAAAATCGCCGCTCTGCCAATGGTCACAAAGTCGACATCCGACGCGATCACGGCCCGGCACTCTGCGGCTGTGCGTATTCTGCCGGCCACTGTGAGCATCACTTGTCCGCGTTGGAGCTGCGCGAAGTAATCCAGCAGGCTTTGCTCCTGATGCTCCTCCTCCGCCGGTAACTTAAAGCTGTCCCACAGGGAGATATCCAAGAAGTCCACTAGATCTCGGTCAATCAGCAGCTGGCAGGTATCCAAAACTTCTTGCAGCTGCATGCCAAAACGCTCTGGGGATACGCGAACACCCAACAAAAAGTCCGCGCCGCATTGGCTGCGAATACCCGCAGCAATCTCCATCAGTAATCGCTGTCGGTTCTCCAGTGAGCCACCGTATTCGTCGTCGCGTTGATTGGTCTCTGGGCTCAAAAACTGACAAACGATGTAGCCGTGTGCGCCATGAATTTCCACACCGTCGTAACCCGCCTGCTGAGAGCGTACCGCACCGGCGATGAAGTCGTCCCTAAGTTGATGCACTTCGGCCAAGGACAGAGCCCGTGAGCCCGTCTCCGCATCCTCCGACGGACACACAGGCGGTTCACCAATCAGCTCCTTGGGCGAGCGCATACCCGCATGGTAGAGCTGCACGACGGCAATGCTGTCTTCGTCCTTGATCGCCCTGGCCAGGCGTCTGTGGCCTTCGAGATGTTCATCGCCAAAAATACCCAGCTGCCCGGGAAACCCCTGACCTACGGCCTGTACATGCGCAGCACACGTCATGGTTAAACCGAATTGACCCTTGGCACGCATGGTCAGCCAGTGAAATTCTTCATCGGACAAGCGCCCATCAGCGTGACTTTGCGAATTAGTCAACGGAGCCAGCATAAATCGGTTTTTCATTTGCTGACCGGACTTAAACTGCAACGGTTGATCAAGGCGACGGTCCGGCTGGAATGATTCGGATTCGCTCATGGTATTTCCTTATGTATCTATGAACTCAGGCGTAGAGGGTCGTAAGGGCACGGTGATGATAGCTCCAACCGCACCAACTTTGCTGGGCTGCATAATAATGAAGCTCGGGGGTTGTGTCGAAACACACCACTCCGACACCTACATCTCTTCACGAACAGTTCATGACCGCCACGAGATACTTGAGGGGACAGTGCAGATATGTCGCTCCGCAAAACCTATCGAACGCCTAAACGCCTAGAGGTCTAAACCATGTTAAAGAGCTTGAAGAAAATCCCCCCAAGGGCGCAGAGCGACGATGAGGTCATGCCATTGATGACGGATCTCGAACCAACCAGCGATGCCCGTCTGCCGGCCAATCCAGCCAAGGCGAGCAGGCGCTCGCGTATCGTCGGCACCTTACAAATTTTGCTGGTGCTGCTACTGATGGCCGTCGCCGTTTACTACTCCCGAGCGCCTGCTGCTCCGGCGAGCGTTCAAGGCATGGCTGGCATGCCGGCGGCGGATGCCGCTCCTGCCACTAACGTGGCAACCATTACGCCGTTAGCAGGCAAACAGCGCGTCATCGTAGTGGGTAATGGTGCCGTTGGTGTCTCGAGCAATGTCGAGCTTGTCACCCAGGTCACCGGGCGCATCGCCCGTATGGCACCGGCCATGGCGGTGGGCGGTGCATTTAAGGCCGGCGAGGTGTTGGTTGAGCTGGAACAGGAAGAATTTTTGCTTCAGCTGCGTCAAGCTCGCGCAGATGTGGAAGTGCAAATCGCCAACCTGCAGCTGCAGCAGGCAAAAAGTGACGCCGCCGTGCGCAACTATGCACTGGTCAATCCGTCCAAGGCAGTACCCAGTTTGGTCGCGCTACGGCCCCAGATCGCCCAAGCCAAGGCGCAATTGCTGGCAGCGGAGTCCCGCGCGGACATCGCTCAGCTTAACTTGCAACGCACAAGATTTTCCTTGCCATTCGACGGCATGATCACTCAAAGCAGTGCGCAAATTGGGCAGCTCATCAGCAGTGGCAAATCCTTCGGTCAGTCCTACGCGCTGAACAGTGTCGAGCTGGTAATCCCCATATCTCAGTCAGACCTTGCGCAAATCGCCCCGGTGAAAAATCGCCGCGTGCAAATCCTCGCGGATGGGCAGCGCTTTGACGCCATCGTTGATCGGGCAAGTGCCGAGCTGGATTCTCGAAGCCGCTTCGCCCGGCTCTACGTGCCGTTGCCACAAAGTGCGGGGGGCGCGGCTCTATTGCTCAAACCCGGTATGTTTGCTGACGTCATTATTGAGGGTCCAGAACACCCAAACAGTCTGTTAGTTCCTGAGTCCGCTATGCAGGCCGGCGATACGCTATTGTACGTGCGTGGCGGAACGCTACGAAGACATCAGCCCATTGTGTTGGGTCGAAACCCTGAAGGTATCGTGATCGAAGGTTTCGATCTGGGCGAAGGCATCGTGATCGGCAGCGTGTCTGGCATCAGCGTCGGCGCGGCAGTGAAGACCAGCCCCGTTGAATCGCAGAATAGGTGACGCCGATGCCTAACCACGACGAAAATCAAGGAGCTTTTTCTCAGCAAAGATCGACAGATCACACCGAAGGCCGAACGCAAGATCTTGGCATCATCGCCTATTTTGCCAACAATTCTGTCGCGGCCAATCTCGTGATGGGGCTGCTTCTGATCGGGGGGTTAATTTCAGGAATTGGGCTAAACGCCCAAGTATTCCCAACCCTGAACCCTGGGATTATCACCGTCGTCGTCCCTTACCCTGGGGCGACGCCCAGTGAGGTCGAAGAAGCCATTACGCGACGGGTCGAGGAAGCCGTTCTGGGCATAGAAGGGGTTGATGAAGTGCGCTCCTCTGCAGCCGAAAACGTAGGCACCGTGACCATTGAGCTCAAAGACTACGTCGATGACAAGGAAGTCAAAGACGATGTGGAGTCCGCTGTGGAACGTATTGCGGATTTTCCGCCGGAAAATGCAGAACAGCCCGAAGTAGAAAGAGCGCAAACCGTTAGCGATGTTATGACCTTGGTCGTGACTTCGGAGCGAGATGAAATGACGCTGCGCAAGGCCGCCGAGTCCCTCGCGGATCAACTGCTGACGCTGCCCAGTGTTACCTTGGTTTCGTTGATGGGCGCACGCGATATGGAAATATCTGTCGAGGTAAGCGAAGAAACACTGCGCCAATTCAATTTGTCGATTGCGGACCTTGCCACAGCAATCAATTCCTCATCGCTCAACTTGTCCGCTGGAGAACTTCGAACCGATGCAGGAAATCTGTTACTTCGCACCAATCAAAAACGCCTCAGTGGCCCAGAATTCGCCGACATCGTCATTCGTGCAGAACCGGATGGCAGCATTTTAAGACTCGGAGACGTGGCAACCATCCGCGACGGCTTTGTCGATGAAGATGTGATCCAGGAATTCAATGGCCAGCAGAGTTTGCTGGTCAAAGTCGAAAAGTCAGAAGCCGAAGACGCGCTGTTCATTGCCGCCCAGCTGAAGGATTTTCTCAGCAGCTATCAAGCACCTCAGGGTACGTCGGTGGAAATCTGGGATGACCAAACGAATATTTTGGAGCAGCGACTGAGCCTCTTGGTGCGCAACGGGCTGCTGGGTTTTGCCTTAGTCTTTCTTTTCTTGGTCGTTATGCTGGATCTGCGGTTGGCCACTTGGGTCGCCATGGGCGTGCCGATCTCGTTTCTCGGCGCGTTTTTGTTCTTCGCTCCTTTTGGCGTGAACATCAACATGATTTCGTTGTTTGCCCTGATTATCGTTCTGGGCATCGTCGTCGACGATGCCGTCGTGGTTGGCGAAAACATCATCACCGAGCAAGAAAAATACGGCCTCAACTCAGCGGCGACTTTGCGCGGTGTCCGGGGCGTTTTCAGCCCAGTGACAATCGGTGTACTGACGACGATGGCAGCCTTCGCCCCTCTGCTCTTTGTGACCGGTACTTTTGGACAGATTCTTGGCTCTGTTCCCATCGTGGTGATTTTAGTGCTGAGTATGTCGCTACTGGAAGTGTTCTTCATACTGCCAGCCCACCTGTCTCACGGGCAGTCCTGGAGCACAGGGCCTCTCAAAAGTTTTCAGGACTCGGTGAGCCGCAAGGTAATGTCTTTTCGAGATCGTTTCTTTCTGCCTGGCGTTTCTTGGGCCGTACAGCGTCGATATTTCTCGCTGCTCTGCGGTATCGGTCTTTTGGTCATCGCCGCGGCAACGGTTTCCAGTGGCGCCGTGCGCTTTATCTTCTTCCCTGACTTGGACTCTGACACCATACGAGCCAATCTCACTTTTCCCGTGGGCACGCCTTTTCGAACGACTGAACGGGCGGCCAACCGAATCATTGAAGCCGCTTACAAGGTCAACGAAGACAATAACGGAACGGCCTTTAGCGCAATTAGCGCAACGATTGGTGGTGCCAGTCGAGCTAGCGGCGGCCCCGGCGGTGGCAGCGCAATGACAACCGCGAGCCACTTGGCGTCCATGACGATTACGCTGCAAGACGAGCCCCTGCGAACACTTTCTGCAGGTGAGCTTGGGCGCCAGTGGCGTATCGCCACCGGCGAAATTTCTTGGGTTGAAAGCCGGTCATTT
>JAACDS010000356.1 GCA_009936895.1 Pseudomonadota bacterium | reverse complement strand
GCAGAGGACCTCTCAAGAGACGCCATGCTGGAGGGGATTGATTGGCGCTGGGAGACCTTCCCGGAATTTTTGGATGTCATCGACGAATTACCCAAGGGCATCAATTACGCCGGTTACATTGGCCATTCGGCACTTCGGACGTATGTCATGGGCGAGCGCGCGTTCTCCGATGGCGCAAGCGAGGACGACGTGCGCAAAATGCAGCATCTGGTGAAACAGGCCATGCAGGCGGGTGCTATTGGGTTTTCAACGTCTCGTACCTTTAACCACCTGACCGCAGACGATCGCCCGGTAGCAAGTCGTATCGCCGAGTGGGACGAGGTGCGTGCCATCGTGAATGCCGTAGGGGAAACCGGTAAGGGATTGTTTGAAATTGCGGGTGAAGCACCGGGCCGCGATCCGGCCCGCATTGCCGAGTATCACGGGCGACGGAGAGAGTTAGCCGTAGAATCCGGTGTGCCCCAAACGTGGGGCATGTTCAGCGTGCGTGCCGCCCCAGATCTGTGGCGTCCTTACTTCGATTTGTTGGATGAAACCGCGGCGGCAGGCGGGCGGATGTTTGCCCAGGTGCACAGTCGCGCGCTGTCGAGTCTGCTCTCTTTCGAAAGCAACACGCCTTTCGATACTTGGGAATACTGGTCAGATTTCCGTCAGCTACCGCTGACAGAACAGGCCGCCAAAATGCGAAATCCCGAGATCAAGGCGAAGCTGATTGAGGTGGCCAGTCGAGAATATACCGGGCCGCGAGTGGTGGGAGCCGAGGCGCGGCCGCCGGAGTGGGATTACATCTACCCCATGGATGACATGGTTTACGACAAGCCATCCATGGCAGAGCTGGCGCGCGCCAAGGGCGGGCACCCCGTGGAACTGATGATCGATATGGCGCTGGAACGTGACTTAAAAATGTTCTTCCGTCAGCCAATCGCCAACGAGGATCAATCTCAAGTGTTGGATATGATGAAGCATCCACGCTCGGTGATTACCTTTTCCGACTCCGGGGCGCACGTATCACAGATTATGGATTCGTCTCTGCAAACACACTTGTTGAGCTACTGGGTCCGAGAGAAACAAGCCATGACGCTGGAAGAGGCGGTGAAACAGATCACCTACAACACCGCCACCCTGTGGGGCCTACACGACCGCGGGTTGATACGAGAGGGAATGGCGGCAGATCTGGTGGTGTTTGACGCGGATACGATTGGAGCGCGTATGCCCGACGTGGTGCACGATTTGCCTGCAGGTGCGAAGCGCCTGAAGCAGACGGCGGACGGCATTCTCAACACGGTCGTGAATGGTGAAATTCTGCTGACGAACAATGAACACAGCGGGGCGGTACCCGGTCGTTTGTTACGAAGTTAGTAAAACTCAGAGGAATTGTTGCCGTGCCCTTGCGTGTGCTTCGAGGCTGGTGCAACATTCCGCTCCCTCGAGTGAGTCTTCACGCGAGACAGCGCACCTGTAGTTCAACTGGATAGAATACCAGGCTTCGAACCTGGGGGTTGCAGGTTCGAGTCCTGCCGGGTGCGCCATATTCTCGATCTTTGGTCATTCCCGGACTCCTGCTCGCTTGATCAACATCGCTGGTAGGCGATGTTGCGCTCACACCGCCGAACCGGTGGTTCGGTGTCTGTCGTAGCACTTCCTATTGAAGGGGTTCTTCTGTCGTTGTCAGTTGCAAAGTCTTGCACCAAAATTAGGGTGGTGCGATTGATACGTTGGCGCATGTCGCGTAGAACCAATGCTGTTGTTTAATGGGGAAGACCATGTCCGATCGAGTTGTCAGCCGTGTTCCAAATACTGCGTTTGTATTGCTGGTCTTCGCCGCATTGCTGGGCAGTTGCAGCAGTGCAGACTTTGCCAAGTTCCAGGCCGATGCCAATACGTCGGCAGAGCCTCGCCAAACCACACCGTGGCCCAGCTATGCGGGTGCCGGCAGTGCACGGTTTACCGACTCGGCTTTGATTTCACCGAACAATATTGACCGGTTGAAACCCGCTTGGTCTTTCCGCACCGGTGACGCAAACTCAATTTTTCAAAACACTCCCATACTGGCCAATGGCCTGCTGATCGTTTGCAGTCCATTGAACAAGGTGTCGGCACTGGACCCCCTCACTGGCGCTGTGGTTTGGAGCTATGACGCCGAAATCGGCGAGGGACCTTACCCCAATCAGGCGAACTGCCGGGCCTTGGCTCAATGGTCGAGTAGTGGCGATACGGCGAAAACCCAGCCAACCCCTAGGGGAGGCTGCACGAGCCGCTTGTTTCTTGGCACCAATGATGCGCGTCTGATTGCCTTGGACGGACAAAGTGGTGCCGTGTGCTCGGACTTTGGTGACCGAGGCGAGATCAATCTGGTTGCCGGCATAGGCAAGCTGTTGTGGTCGCAGGAATACCAGGTGACATCACCGCCAGCTGTCGTGGGTGATGTGGTCGTGGTGGGTTCCGCGGTATCAGACAACCAGCGGATTGACGCACCCAGTGGTGTGGTCCGAGGTTTTGATGTGCGCACCGGTGAATTGGTGTGGGCTTTTGACTTGGCACCGCCCGATTTCGATTACACGACGGGGTTAGTCAGCGATGCGGGATACGCCCTAGGCACGCCCAATGTTTGGGCGGGTTTTGCAGTGGATCAGCAGCGAGACATGGTGTTTTTGCCGACCGGTAATCCGGCACCGGATTATTTCCGTAATGAAGGCCCTGATATGGCCTATTACGGTTCCTCGGTCATCGCTCTGCGGGGCAGTACCGGCGACCTGTTGTGGCACTTTAAAACCGTCGAACGGGACTTTTGGGATTTTGATGTGCCGTCGATACCGTCGGTCGTGGATCTTGAGCTTGATGGCGAGCCGGTACCGGCGCTGATTCAGAGCACCAAGATGGGCTTTATTTTTGTGCTCAATCGCGAAACCGGCGAGCCTTTGATTGATGTGGAACAGCGGCAGGTGCTGCGTTATGGCCCGCTAAAGGATCAGCTGTCGCCCACTCAGCCGTTTCCGCCGGAAGCCTTTCAGGTGTCTCGTGGCTACGTTGCGGGTCAATCGCCTCTCGGGCTGTGCAGTCGTTACGACGAAGAATCTCAGATTGGCGATGTTTATACGCCGATTACCGAACAGTGGACCATTGGTCTGCCCAGCAATATGGGCGCGACGAATTGGGGCGGTGTGGCGGTAGACGCCCAGCGCGGTTTGATCGCCGTGCATGCGAACAGCCTGGCATTTCGTACCAAGCTGCTGGATCAATCCAAGGCGCCGCCGGCGTTGATTCGCACAATGAACGATGCGCAGTTGCCCTTGGAAGAGCGTCGTGAGGCCTATTTTGCCTTCCGGGATTTCTTTGGAATAGCGTCTGATGTCGAGGTTGGTGTGCAGACGGGCACAGCCTACTCCATGGCGCGCCATCCAATGTTTGACCCTTACTTCGGCATTGTGCCCTGCGCGGGGTTTCCACTGGGCGAGGTGCTGGTGATTGATTTGAATGAGCGCAGGCAGATGTGGCGGCAACCTCACGGGCAATATCCTGACTTCCTCAACGGCTTGTTCAATGTGGGACTGCCCCAGATGGGTGGCCCCCTGTTGACCTCTACGGGTCTTTTTTTCCTCGGCTCCATGTTTGACAGTTCGCTGCGAGCCTACGATGTGGACGACGGCGAGCTGCTCTGGAAGCACGCTTTGCCGGCCCCCGGGGTAGCGACGCCCATGAGCTACTCGGTAAAAGACGAGCAAGGCAGGGTGCGTCAGTTTGTGGTTATTGCGGCAGGAGGTGATACCCGTTCCCCTCTGGGCGGCAGCTCGGACTATATTGTGGCGTTTGCGATTGAGGATGAGGGTTAAGCGAACAGAGAGGCTCTGTCAGCAGAGGCTGGCCTTCACTGTTTGCACATATATGGCTGTGCTAGGCTTTTGCTCCGCTTTGGACAGAGCGACGATTTCATGAGCGACGAAAATACCCCGAATGTCTTCAACACCATTGAAGAAGCCCTGACGGCAATACGACAGGGTGAAATGATCATGGTCGTCGACGACGATGATCGTGAAAACGAGGGCGATCTGATCATGGCCGCAAGTAAGGCGACGCCTGAAGCCGTCGCGTTCATGATTCGTCACACTAGCGGCATTTTGTGCACGCCGATTCTTCAGGAACAGGCAGTGAAGTTGCATCTTGATCCCATGGTGTCGCGCAATGATGCCCCGATGAGCACAGCGTTTACGGTCTCGATTGACTACAAAGAAGGCCTGACAACGGGTATCTCGGCAGAGGAACGGGCAGCGACCACTCAGGCGCTAACGAACAGCAATGTAACGGCAGATGATTTCGTTCGCCCTGGGCATATTTTTCCCCTCGTTGCGCGACAAGGTGGTGTGCTGGTGCGCTCGGGTCACACCGAGGCGGGAACCGATTTGGCGACGCTAGCGGGCCTGCCGCCTGTGGGGTTGTTGGCCGAGCTGGTTAACGACGATGGCACCGTGCAGCGGATGCCCGATCTCATGGCTTTTTCCCGCGAACACAATCTAAAAATCATCACCATTGCGGATTTGATTGCTTACCGTCAGCAGCGCGAGCAATTGGTGCAGCGCAGCTACGAATTTGCCATCACCACGGCCATTGGTGACGCCCAAGCTTACGGTTACAAAACCAAGTTTGAGGACGCGGAGCATATCGCCTTGGTGTTTGGCGACATCCATGCCATGGAGTCTGTGCCTGTGCGGATTCACCGCGAAAAGCTGGTGGAAGACCTGTTCGGTGCCCAAAGCGACGAGCACGCGGACAGCCTGCTTAATGCGGCCATGAAGCGTATCGAAGCGCTGGGCGGCGGCGTACTGATCTATCTGCGAACGGGCTTTGTGGGTGTTCCGCTGGAAGATTTTGAATCTCAAAGTAGAGAGGACGAGCGACGCAGTCAGTGGCTTGAAGTCGGTGTCGGGGCGCAAATTTTGCGGGATCTGGGGTTGAGCAAGATCCGACTGATCGCCGGTCGTTCCGTCGACTATGTGGGCGTAGAAGGTTTTGGCCTGACCTTGGTCGATACCGAGATGCTCTAGCCGCACAGCGGTTCTTCAGCGCCGGTATTGGAAAATGGCCTCCTGATCTTTCTGTCCGACATAGACAATGCGTAAATCTTCGGTGCGCGTACCGCAAACCCGGCAGCGTAATTTCGAACGCATTCTGTGAACTTGGGTCTCTGCGCCCAAGTGTTTGATGAGTTTCTGTACGTTGAGTTTGGTCTGCCGCTGACAAGCCTCACAGACGGCGTAAAGGTTAAAGCTGTCGATCAAGTCACGTAGAGATTGCATGGTTAAGCGCCTGTTTGAGAAATCCTGCTAGGCGCACTACTGTATAAATATACAGATATAAAAATCAACTAAATTGTTAACTTTTAGTAATCGAAATTTTATTTTCAGCTTATGCCGGCCGCTGGGCAGATAGCTGGGAGCGATGATGGCTTGGCGAACCGGGCATTCAGTGCGACATTATAAATCGATTCTTCAACGGCAAGGCGACCATGACAACAACAGCCCAGGATTCATCACTGCCTATCGCGATCACCATGGGCGATCCCGCCGGTGTCGGGCCGGAAATTCTGGCGCGCAGGTTGGCATCGACAACCGAAGAGCCCAATGCGCTCCAGCAATCCGATACCCGGTGGATTTTGGTCGGCACACGCTGGGCTTTGGACAAAGGCGCGGCGTGTATTGGGCAAGCCCTGCCCGCATTGAAAATTATTGATGCTCCGGCGAACGCCGAACCCGGATGGAATTTGCTCGATCTCGGTATTCCAGAGCCCGAGGATTTTCGTTTTGGCCAAGTGCAGGCTCGTTGCGGTGAGCTAGCAGTACAGGCGGTTGAATGGGCAGCAACCCGCTGTTTGCAGGGAGAGTTAGCGGCAATGGTCACCGCGCCGATCAACAAGGAAGCCATTCACGCCGCAGGCTATGTGAACGATATTGGTCATCAAGAAATCTTGGCTCGCCTCGCCGGAGTCAGCCAAACAGCTACCATGTTGATGACCCCGGGTTTGCGGGTAGTGCACCTGTCGACCCACAAATCCTTGGCCGACGCCGTGCGTTTTGTCACTGCAGAGCAGGTGCTGGGCAAACTGCACTTGATCCATCAAACCCTAAGTCAGTGGGGTCTGCACAACCCACGTATCGCCGTGGCGGCCCTGAATCCGCACGGTGGAGAAGGCGGGCTGTTAGGTCGGGAAGAAATCGAGGAACTGTTGCCAGCAGTGAATCAGGCCCGGCAAGACGGCATTCAGGCCACGGGTCCGCTCCCGGCTGATTCCGTCTTTAATCGAGCCATTGCCGGCGAATTTGATGTGGTGCTCGCCCTGTATCACGACCAAGGACACATCGCGATCAAGGTACACAATTTCCACGAATCCACCACCGCGACGCTGGGTGTACCGATGGTGCGCACGTCGGTAGATCACGGTACGGCCTTCGATATTGCGGGTAAGGGTGTTGCTGATGCCACAGGCATGGGCGCGGCCATTGCCGCGGCTCAGGCCATTGTGGCTGCGGATTTAGCTGGACTTTCCTAGTCGGGTAAAAGCCGAACCTTCCTGGAGTGTTGAGCTGGGCGCGGCGGACTCTCTCATCGGCCACTTAAAATTTCAGGTTGGTCAACTGCCGATTACTTATTCTTTTGCCCCAAAGCCTATGGCACACTCAAAGGTCAATTGAATGTTGGGGAGTCGACATGAAAGCAGCGGTATTTCGTGAAGTGAATGTGCCAATGGAAATCGAAGACGTAACGGTTTCCAAGCCCGGTCCGAGAGAGGTTTTGATTCGCACGAAAGCTGCGGGCATCTGCCACAGTGACATGCATTTTTTCAACGGCAGTTACCCTGGCAAGTTACCCATGGTTTTGGGTCATGAAAGCGCCGGTATCGTTGAGCAGGTTGGTAGCGACGTGCATTACGTGAAGCCCGGCGATCATGTGATCACCTGTTTGTCCGTCTTTTGCGGTCATTGTGAGCAATGTTTGACCGGCCACCTGTCCCTTTGCCAAGAGCCGGAAACCAATCGCACCAGCGATGACGAACCACGCCTGAGCCAGAGTGAACAGCCGTTAACACCGTTCGCTCAATTGGGCTCGTTTGCGGAAATGATGTTGGTGCATGAACACGCGCTGGTGAAAGTGCGCGAAGACATGCCCATGGACCGTGCGGCTTTGATTGGCTGCGGTGTCACCACGGGTATCGGCGCGGTGATTCATACCGCGGCCGTGGAACCGGGATCCACTGTGGCAGTGATTGGCTGCGGTGGCATCGGTTTGTCTGCGATCAACGGTGCCGCACTGGCCGGTGCTTCGCGCATTATTGCGGTGGACATGGTGCCGTCAAAACTAGAGCTTGCGCGCAAGTTCGGGGCGACGGATCTGGTGGACGCCAGTGACGGCGAGGCCGTCGAAAAAGTGAAAGAGATGACCGGCGGTGGAGTGCATTACTCCTTCGAGGCAATTGGCTTGAAAGCTACGGCGGAAGACGCATTTCGGATGTTGCGCGCCGGTGGTACCGCCACAGTAATCGGCATGATTCCTCCCGGGCAGATGGTCTCCTTACACGGTGTGGATTTCTTGTCCGAGAAAAAAATTCAGGGTTCGATGATGGGTTCTAACCGCTTCCGTGTGGACATGCCGCGTTTCGTCGATTTTTACCTGCAAGGCAAACTGCATCTGGACGATATGATATCCAACCGAATTGCGCTGGCCGATATCAACGAAGGCATGGCGGCGCTGGAAACCGGTGAAATCGCGCGCAGCGTTATCATGTTCGATTAACAATCTGGCTAAAAAAGGATTCGACGATGCGTTGGCTTTCATTTTTACGCGATGGCAAAGAGACGTTTGGTTATGTGGTTGCGGGTAGTGACGGTAG
>JAACDS010000355.1 GCA_009936895.1 Pseudomonadota bacterium | reverse complement strand
GTCGCGCAAATAGCCCTCAAGCGAGCGCATGTCCTGCAGCATGCCCTCGTCGCGGTGAATAATGGTCAGCCTGGCAAGCGGCGTTCGCAGACCAATTTTCACTTCTTCACGCTTCTGTCGTCCGAGCAATATCACCTGCTGCATCCGATCTACGGCAACCTCCAAATTGGGTCGAATCTGATCGGCTTCTGACAAAGGATAGTCGCACAGGTGCACCGAACTCGGCGACGCAGGCCGATCTGCTAGCGTTTCCAATTGCTGATAAAGATGTTCTGACAGGAACGGGGCAAAGGGTGCCATCAGCTTAGACAGCTCAAGCAATACGTCGTACAGCGTGCTGTAGGCTGCGATCTTATCCGGGGTGATGTCTTCACCCCAGAACCGGCCTCGGTTCAAACGAATGTACCAATTGGTCAGATCTTCAATAAAACCGAACAGCTGGGGCACCACATTGTACAACCGATAGGCTTCCATCTCTGTGGCAACCGTGCTTTTCAGTGTTTGCAGCCGCGACAGCAACCACTGGTCGAGCACGTTATCTCCAGCGTGTAATCCTTTGTCCGGCGACCAGTTATCAATCGCCGCATAGGTGCGCAAGAATGAGAACGCGTTGTACCAAGGCAGCAGAGCACGACGAACCATGTCTCGTACACCGGCATCAGCAAAGCGTTGTTCCTCACCTTTGACCAAACCCGAATTGATTGCATAGAGCCGCAACGCATCCGCGCCATAAGCCTCCATGAGATCGTCCGGCGGGGTATAGTTACGCAGGCTCTTCGACATCTTCTTGCCGTCCTCGGCCATGACCGTGCCGTTGACGATCACGTTGCGAAAGGCAGGCTTATCAAATAACGCCGCACCCAATACGGTTAGGGTGTAAAACCACCCTCGAGTCTGATCCAAACCCTCGGCGATAAACTCCGCAGGAAAACCCGCCGCGAAAACCTCTTCGTTCTCGAAAGGGTAATGCAACTGCGCGTAAGGCATAGAGCCCGATTCGAACCAACAATCAAGCACCTCTTCGATTCGGCGATAGACGCCTTCTTCGCCGTCTAGAACAAACTCTAGGCCGTCCACATGCTCCCGGTGCAGATCCGTGACCCGCACGCCACTGTATTGCTCCAACTCGTCTACAGAGCCCATGCAAACCGCGCTGCCTGTCCCGTCGTTGATCCAGACCGGCAGCGGCGTGCCCCACACCCGATTACGCGACACCGCCCAATCAATGGCACCGTCCAGCCACTTACCAAAACGGCCTTCCTTGATATGCTCAGGCACCCAGTTGATCTGGGCATTCGCCTCCACCAACTTGTCTTTGATCGCCGTTACTCGGACGTACCAAGAGGGAATCGCCCGATAAATCAGGGGCGTGTTTGAACGGTAGCAATAAGGATAGCTGTGCTGGATGACTTCTTGCCGGTAAAGACTGCCCGCATTTTTCAGCATCGCAATAATGCCCTTGTCGGCTTCTTTGACATGCTGACCAGCAAAATCCGGCACCTCGTCCGTGAACTCACCCGTTAGGGTCACCGGGCAAACCAATGCGTCAATGCCGTGGGATTTGAGCACCCGGTTATCGTCTTCACCAAAAGCCGGCGCCTGATGCACCATGCCGGTACCGCTGTCGGTGCTGACGTAATCATCGCTAACCACGACAAAGGCGCCTAGATCCCTTTGATCCGCAAAGTAGGCCAAAATTGGTTCATAAGAGAGTCCGACCAACGCCGCGCCCTTAACCTCTTTGAGCACTTGAGCGTCGTCGCCCACATAGTGGCCGGCCCGCTCTTTTGCAAAATAGATGCGACGATCACCGTCCTGCACCAGCTGATAGTCGATATCCGAGCCGACGCAGACCGCCAAATTCGATGGCAAAGTCCACGGCGTGGTGGTCCAAATCGCCAGATACGCATCTTCTTCCCGGAGCTTCAGCAGCACGGTTACCGCAGGGTCCTGCACGTCCTGATAATTTGAGGTCGCTTCAAAGTTCGCCAGCGGCGTACCCAGAGCCGTCGATAGGGGCACGACCTTGACCCCCTGATAAATCAGGCCTGTGTCCCAAAGCTGTTTAAACACCCACCACACAGATTCCATGTACCAAGCGTCCATGGTTTTGTAATCGTCATCGAAATCAATCCAGCGACCGATACGAGTCACCGTATGCCGCCACTCTTTGACGTAACGCTGCACGATCGCTCGACACTCATCGTTGTAGCCGGCAACACCGAGCTTGGCCACAGCGTCCTGCGCGGACATACCCAGCTGCTTATCAATCTCATGTTCGACCGGCAGACCATGGCAATCCCAACCGAACCGACGCATCACGTAACGGCCTTTCATGGTCCAATAGCGTGGAACAATGTCCTTGATCGTGCTCGCCACCAGGTGTCCGTGATGAGGGAGCCCCGTCGCAAAGGGTGGTCCGTCGTAAAAGATGAAAGGCTGTTTGCCCTTGGTTTTTTCCAGCGACTGTTTAAAAGCATCGGTTTCCTCCCATAACTTGAGAATCTGATGCTCCATATCGACGAAGGAAAACGCGCCGTTTTCTGCGGGTTCGGACATTTAGGAAGCTCTGAATAAAACAGAGCGGTATAGTAACCGCTTTGCGAATCAGTTGCCGAACCCTGCTTGGCAAAAATGGCTTCGATCTGCTTGAATTTTAAAAGGAGAGGACAATGGATTTGAACGGCATGCAACTGGGTGCAGTGTTCCCGCATAACGAAATCGGCACCGATCCAGCAGACATCAAGGCTTTCGCCCAAGGCGTTGAGGCCTTGGGCATTTCCCACTTGTTGATCTACGACCATGTGCTCGGCGCTGACCCAGATCGTGAAGGTGGGTTTCGCGGCCCCTATGACAAAGATGTGGCCTTCCATGAACCGCTAACCACCTTTGCTTTCATCGCCGGGGTAACCGAACGACTTGAAATGATCACCACGATCATGATTCTGCCCCAGCGCCAGACCGTGCTGGCAGCAAAGCAGGCCGCCCAAGTGGCCCTGCTCTCAAACAATCGCTTCACAATGGGCATTGGCGTTGGCTGGAATGAAGTGGAATACGTGGGTTTGAACGAAGAATTTCGCAACCGGGGCAAACGACAAAGTGAACAAGTCGAGTTAATGCGCCGCCTGTGGAGCGAAGACTCGCTCGACTATCACGGCGAATTCCATCGAATCGACAAGGCCAGCATCAAGCCAAGGCCCACCAAGGACATTCCCATCTGGTTTGGCGGTTCAGCCCCGGCGCTCCTTGATCGCTGCGCGACATTAGGCGACGGCTGGATACCCCTGATGGGAGCGAATGAGAAAGCCCAGGCTTGCATTGATCGCATCAAAACCGGCCGTGAGGCCATCGGCAAGAGCATGGACGGCTTTGGCATTCAAGCCCAGGCCCAGTACGCCGGCGGCACCCCGGAACGCTGGGTTAAACACGCCAAAGCTTGGCAAGGCATGGGCTGCACCCATTTGGCCATCGCCACCCACAATGCTGGGGAAACCGATGTGGATGGCCATTTGGCGAGAATTGCCGAATATCAGCAGGCTCTGGCCGGCTGAGAAACGGGCTAGGCGGCTGGTTGCATCGCCAAAAGGGCATCCAGTCGCTGCTCAAGCTTCGCCACATTTCTCGCGAACAGTGGCACCACCACCTGATCCGCGCCTTCAGCTGCGTATTCGGCCAGAGTTTGTGGCGTTACCGGGTGTCGATTGGGCCCCACGATCACCTGTATGTCAGCGCGACGACGACCGCTACCTGCCAAGGCAGCGTCCAGACTGTTGAGGCGAGCACGCAAATCTTCCGGCGCCAAATCGTATCCATACCAACCGTCACCCAAACGGGCCACCCGGCGCATTGCAGGGTCGGATTCGCCGCCGAAGATGATCGGCGGATGCGGGCGTTGAACGGGTTTAGGGTTGAAATGGCATGGCTTGAGCGTCAGAGACTCGCCCGTGAATTCGGATACACCGTCTGACCAAAGTGCTTTCATGGCCAGCAGGTATTCTTCGGTTCGCGGCGCCCGAGTACCGAAATCCATACCCAGATTCTCAAACTCTTCTTTTAGCCAGCCAATGCCGACGCCAAAATCCACCCGGCCACCGGACAAATAATCCAAATCAGCCACCATCTTTGCCGTATAGACCGGTTGTCGCTGAGGCACGAGGCAGATACCGGTGCCCAGTCTGACCCGTTCCGTATGGGCCGCGATAAAGGTCAAGGCACTGAAGGGATCCAACAAGCCTTCCGGATCTCCGGGCAAGCGGCCGTCATCAGAGTATGGATAGGTCGACGCATAGTCGGGAAAGAACAACACATGCTCTGGCACCCAGATGCCATACACGCCCTTGGCTTCCGCCAATTGAACCGCGTCCTTAATAAAACCGGGCTCTGTGGACTCGTTAAAAGCCATCGCTACACTAATTTTCATATGCTTCCCCCCTTCCTCGTGAGTATCGTTTTAGCCAACAGCACTGACTATCTGTGAATCTGCACCTGCTCGAATGAAGTCGGCGACCAAGTCAGGATCCTGCATAACGATAAAGTGAGTCAAATCGGGCAAATGCACATCCTGACCATGCGGAAATTGACTCGCTAAAGCCGGCCAGGTTGGAGAGGCCGAAAAGTCCATTTCCTTACTGTCTGGATCCCTGGGATCCGCTCTGAGGACAATCACCGGCACCTTTATGTTGGGCAGAAGCTGATACAGATTGGCGTCAAAATTACCCATGTAAATCGAGGCCTCAACGTAGCCAGGACAGGCAAGCTCAAAACCCTCACCCGACGACGCCGGTAACACACCGTATTCGCAGTAGTCGTCAAACACCTTACGCTGCCAAATCTTATAGGGCATGCGGTCGGCGTAGCGCTCGCGGATTTCATCGATTGAGGAAAAGTGGCCACGCCGACGTGCAACCGGATGCTCTTCCACCGATGCAAACCCCGCGTCGCCGCGTTCTCGATAAACGTCTGGTGAAAAAATCACCGGGTCGACCAACACCAAGTGCTTAAAGAATTCAGCATGATGGCCTGCAGCGTGGGTAACGCAGTGCCCACCCATGGAATGACCCACACCAATGGCATCTTTCAGCCCCAAGGCTTGGCTGACCCGAATCAAATCGTCCCCGAACTGCGCCCAGGTAAAGGGCTCTGAATTCGAAGAACGCCCATGACCACGCATATCGACCGCGAAGATGTGCCAATCCTCAGGCAGCTTGGCCACAACTTGATCCCAACAGCGGGCATGAAACCCCGTGGCATGCACCAGCAGCACCTGCTGCCCACCGGGCTTGCCCCATTCAAATACGCACAGATCAACATCAGGAAAACGAATCAGCTGTTCTTTGGGAAACATAGACATGGACTTCACTTGTGTTTAATGCTGTTTTGCCGGATTTCACAGCGGACGATAGAGTAAGACCACAATTGTAGTCCGTAGGTGAAATCACACAAATGGGGTTAGACTTTGGATCTCCGAACACAAGACCATAAATTCCGACGGGCACTGATGACAAACACACTGACGACCCGAGCCGAGATTGTTTCCTTTGACTCAGAGCCACTCATTTTGGTGAATTCCGAGGATGAAGCCGTCGGGGAAATGCTCAAGGCCGACTGTCACCGAGACGGCGGTATGCTTCACCGAGCATTTTCGCTGTTTATCTTCAATGCGTCGAATCAGCTACTAGTCCATCAGCGCGCCGCCAGTAAGCCCCTGTGGGGCGGCTTCTGGACCAACTCCTGCTGCTCACATCCGCGCGTGGGCGAAACCATGGAAGAAGCCATCGCTCGCCGCAGCGCGGAAGAGCTCGGCTTTACAACCGACATGCGTTTCATTTACAAATTCGAGTACACCGCCCACTTCAAAGACATTGGCACCGAACACGAACTTTGTTCCGTTTTCATCGGTGAGTATGATGGCGAACTGAGCATCAACGCCGAAGAAATCAGCGACTACCGCTGGTTAAGCACTGCCGAGGTCGATCAACTATTGGCCGATGATCAACAGGCCACCACACCGTGGTTCGCTATGGAGTGGCGGCAACTGAAAGAGCAGGGCTTGGTTTAACCCCAGCGTCTCGACCCGCTCGCCGGGCCGACATTCGCGCATTATCTGCCTTTCATATTACTCGGCTTAACGGATGGCCCTGCCACTTGTGTGTGACGATCAAACCATTGATCCGCCGTTTCGCCCAAACGCGCCCGCATGCCGCGTTTGATTTTCGAGGTCGTGCCAGACGGAAAACCCGCGAGGCGTTTCGCCAAATTCGTAGCGCATGCCGCCACCTGAGCATCGTCCACACATTGAGTGGCCAAACCCAAGCGCAACAGCTCCGGACCGGCAAATCGATCACCGACTAAGGTCACTTGCGCAATCACCGCTTCGCTATGACGCAGGTTCAGCCATGCCATGTTATACGGTGCCGCCATGCCGATTTGCACCTCACCCACTTGCAGAAACGATTTCTCACCGACCACTAAGTAGTCACAGGCGATGGCCAGCGCGGCGCCGCCATTGATCGCATAGCGCTCCATGGCTCCAATCACCGGAGTACTGCATTCGAAGAGCGCACGGTGAGCACCCCGCCAAATCTGTTGAAAATCCGGCAACCACTGGGGCTCGGGGGAATCGTTACATGCGGCCAGATCCAAACCCGAACAAAAGCTGCCGCCGGCCCCTCGAAGTACGATGGCCTGAACGTCTGCATCCGCATCCAGTAGCGCGAGGCCCTCGGCTAAGCCAAGCCCAAGGGGGCCAACAATGGCGTTTTTTCGTTCCGGACGATTCAGGATCACTTCTCCCCAACACGCCCCCTCGTCTGCTTGGTGTTTCGTTACCCAAACCGCATCGTTGCCCTGTAATAGATTCGTCATCGCCCTCTCCCGCTTTAAAACAACATCAATATACCGAGAACCAGCAAGGCCATTCCAAGCACCTCACGCCGGCTCACTCGTTCATTTAACAGCCAAACCGAGGTGATGAGCGTAAAGAGCAACTCAATCTGACCTAGGGCCCGAACCATGGCGGCATTGTAAAGCGCCATTGCCGTGAACCAGCACGCCGAGGCGACCATGGCGATAAGCCCAACCAACAATGCCGGCCGCCAATGCAGCAAAACCTGACTGAGTTGGCCCGGTTCCGAAAACCTAAGGTAACAACCCATCAAGACGGTCTGCAACGTCACGGCCACCGCCAGAGTAAAGGAGGCAACCAACAGGGCCTGATCAACGCTGCCTTCGGTCAACCCTGCCTGCACGATCATCGGATCCAAGAGCGCCAAGCTCGCGCCCCGGTAGCAAATCGCGCACAGCGCCAAAAACGCCGCGGCCAACACACCAAACCAGACCCTACGGTCGGCCCGCACCAGATCCTTGGGGCGAATATTCCCCGAAAGCAAAAACACACCGAGCAAACTGATTCCAATGCCGCCCAAGGCTTGGGCACTCACCCCTTCCCCCAAAATGATCAGGCCCAGCACTGCCGCCTGTACGGCTTCGGTTTTGCTCAGTGCAGTACCAAGCGCGAAGTGTGAGCCGCTCACTGCAGCGACCAGCGCAGAAGTCGCCACGATTTGGGCCAGCGCCCCCGCGCCGACAAAAAACAAAAAATGCTGATTCGGCACAAGGGCACTCGAGGCACTGGAGATGTCCGACATAAAGCCAAAAAACAACCACGCGAAGGGTAAGGCAAAGACGAAGCGAACATAGGCTGCCCCATTAACCGACAGGTTTCCCGTCAAACGTCGCTGGAGTAAAGAGCGCAGGTTTTGCAAGAAGGCACCCGCGATGGTCAGCACGATCCAAGGGCTCATGAACGCTGCAGTGCTTGATGGGAAACTGTATTGAAGCGCAGGCCCAAGGCCGCAGATGCCGCAACGAGCCCGGCAGCGAGGCCAAGCCAATAGCCGGAGACACCGTAGTCCAGACCTGCAAAGAACCCAAAGCCCAGTATCCAGGCGATTGGAAAACCGAACAGCCAGTAACAGCTGAAGGCTATGTAAGAAGGCACGGCGGTGTCTTTGAAGCCACGCAACGCCCCCATGGCGTTGACCTGCACCCCATCGAAAATCAAGAAACAGGCCACGATGCCCAACAGGCTACTGGCAATGCCAATGACTTCGGTCTGCTGGGTATACAAGCCGATCAGTGTGGGCCCCGCCAGCAGCAGAAAGACGATCGAAACCGCCGCGAAGCCTGCGCTGGCGGCCATCGCCAACCAGCCAACGTGACGAGCCGCCGCCACATTGCCGGCACCCACGTTGAAGCCCACGCGAATCGACGTGGCCATACCCAACCCCAAGGGCACCATAAAAATCAGCCCACTCAAGTTGTTGATGATTTGATGGGCGGCAACGGTTTCCGGCCCCAACCGCCCGATCAACAGGGTCACAACGGCGAAAAATCCAAACTCCACGAAGGTTGCCATCCCGATGGGCAAACCAACCCGGAACAGAGTCGCAATTTGGCCAGGATTTGGCGGGCTAAACCGAGCAAAAAGACCAAAACGCGACACCCGCGAAACCAGCACAACACCAATCATCGCTATAAGCTCTAAAAGCATAACCAAGGCCGTCGCCCAGCCGCAGCCCTCCGCTCCCATCGGCTCAAGGCCCAAGCCACCAAACACGAACCAGTAATTCAGGGGAATCTTTAACAGCAAGCCAATGCCCGCAATCAGCATGGCTGGCTTGGTCCAAGACAGACCCTCGCAAAAATAACGCAGTGCAAAATATCCCAGCACCGGCACCATGCCCCAACTGGCGGCACCAAGGTACCCCATCGTGACATCAACAATCGCCGCTTCGATACCCAGCGCCAGATAGACGGGGCCTGCATTTTTCAGGCCGATGGTCAGCAAAATGCCCAATCCCAGCGCTACCCACAGGCCCTGACGGGTAACCTCCCCTACCTCAGAATCATTCCCCGCACCATTGAGCTGCGCAATCATTGGGGTTGTGGACATCACCACACCACTGACCAGCATCAGGGTGGGCCAGAGAACCGCACCGCCCAACGCCACCCCGGCAAGCTCCAATGCCCCGACCTGACCCGCCATAATCGTATCGGCGACACCCATGCCCATTTGCGCCAATTGGGCAGCGACCAAGGGCAACGCCAACCGAATCAACTGGGTCAATTCGTAGCGTGTGTCGCCGGGTATGCCTTTTTCCTGTCGCATAGCGCTCTTGGTCAATGAACGTGGAGGCGCGATTGTACGCTTCTTTCCTGCAAGCGCACGGCATCCTGTCTCGCCTGCTAAATGGGAATAATTATCATTTTCAAAAACAATCGTAAGCGGCATTTCGATAGGCAACGTCTATAGTTACGATCTAAACATTCAAATAGAAAGATTGGTTCAAGCACCTATACTGCACTGCATCGGTAGACCGCTAGCCGATGACTCAGAGAGTCTTTGACCATCGGTTCAACCAAACGAACCACCTAAACGATTATGGAGTTCATGCAAATGGATCTTAAAGAAAGCGAAACTTTACAGAACCTGAAGGACGCCTTTGCCGGCGAATCTCAGGCCAACCGTCGCTACCTGTATTTTGCAGCGAAGGCTGACATTGAAGGCGAGAATGACGTAGCAGCCGTATTCCGCTCAACTGCTGAAGGCGAAACAGGTCACGCACACGGTCACCTGGAGTACATGGAAGCTGTTGGCGATCCGGCGACCGGACTGCCCATGGGTAACACTGCGGACAACCTACGCGCATCCGTTGCGGGTGAAACCCACGAGTACACAGATATGTACCCGGGCATGGCAAAAACCGCACGCGATGAGGGCTTTGATGAAATCGCAGATTGGTTTGAGACACTGGCAAAAGCCGAGCGGTCTCACGCCAACCGGTTCCAAAAAGCTCTCGACGCAATGGGCTAAACCCCACTGCGATGCGAACGATGAAGGGGC
>JAACDS010000354.1 GCA_009936895.1 Pseudomonadota bacterium | reverse complement strand
GTTTGTCTGCTCTGGAACGAGGCCCAAACCCAGTCCGCCACCGTGAATCTTTTTGTCGTTGATACCGGTATCGGTTGTCGCGGCTTTTTTCGGGAAGCCGGTAAAATCGTGACTTGGGAGATTCTGTTCCGTCCGACGCAACAAGTGGTATCAGGTGACAACGTGGTGTCGTTAATGCGCAGGCGCTAAACGGTTACTCGTCAGGCAAAGTCAAATAAGGGGTGACCAACTGCGCACTTTGTTCAGCCAAGACTGCTTGCAGCGCAGCGGCGTTGGCCTCGGCGAGGATCAGCCGCTCGCCTGCACTGTTGGCAATGCAATACAGGGTATGGGCCATTAGCTGGATATCCACTTCCAGACGCAACTTGCCGGTGCCCTGCGCCTGACGCAACAATTGGTAGTAGTAGCTGTCACGGCTTTGATCCACCAGTTCTAGAACGTTGGCCCCGCTGTAGCCACCATCTCCGACGGGCGCGAAGTAGCTGCTGATCAATACCCACCATTGGGGATCTGCCGCCTGAATCGAGTTGAAGCGCGCGGCGTTGATTTCATTAATGCTCGCTAACAAATCGTCTTCGTAGCGCCTAATGATATTGAGCATATCCTCTTCCGGTCCGACATACGTTTCAATAATCAGCGCGCGCGCAATCTCTGCTTTCGAGGGAAAGTAGTTGTACAAGGTCTGGTAGCTGACCTGTGCGGATTCCGCGATTTGTCTGGTGGTAATCGAATACCACGCCGAATCCGCAGCAAGGGATCGGGCTGCATCTAAAATGGCCAGTCGGGTCTTCTGGCGATTGATTTGTCTGAGTGACATAGGCGCTCTAAATTTTAGACTAAGTCTAAAAATAGATCGCATCTAGATTCTTTGCAATTGCTTTCGACGCTGGCTAGTCTTCGAGCGGACTCGCAGTAACCCGCACGAGATGAATTATGGCGATATCGACCCGGCTAATTTCTCCGGCTTTGCAATGTTTGACGCAAGTGGCACGACGCGTGGTGCTGCTCAATCTGGCGCTTTTGTCGATGCTTTGCTCTACCCACGCCAGCGAAAAAATTGATGTCGTTGCCTTAGTGACCGGATCGATCGATCAAACCCGCGGTCTGTCTTCCTACGCGGAAATGTCCATGCTCATTAAGCGCCCAAGCTGGCAGCGTCAATCCACCTTGAAGGCATGGACCCGAGGGCGTGAGGATGCCCTGATTCGGTTTGTTGCTCCCACCCGAGTTGCCGGGAATGCTCTGCTCAAGCAAGGCGAGCGTATGTGGACCTATACGCCGAAGCTCAACAAAAGCATTCGGCTACCCGGGGGCATGATGTCCCAAAGCTGGGCGGGTTCTGACTTTTCCTATAACGACATGTCCCGCAGCGATAAATGGCTGCGGGACTATACCTTGAACCATGTGGACACAGAGCAAGACGAGGGTTTGGCGGTATACGTTATTGATGCGACACCGCGAGAAGATGCTGCCGTCGTCTGGGGCAAAGAACAGCTGCGCATTCGTGAAGACCTTGTGCTGCTGGAGCTGACTTATTTTGACCAAGACATGGAGCCGGTGCGTCGCATGGTCTCACTGGCCATTGGCGAGTTGGGCGGTCGTGCCATGGCAACCCGCATGCGAATGCAGGAAGTGGACAAGCCTGAGCAATACACCGAACTGGAGTACCTCGACATGGACTTTGATGTGGACGTGCCAGATCGCATGTTCACGCTGTTTTCGCTGCAGTCGGGACGGAGCCGGTGATACGGCTCGCTTGGCGAAACTTACAGCGCAACGCTGCCCGCACTTGGCTAACTGCCGGTGGCATTGGTTTTTCTGTGCTGTTGGTCTCCTTCGCTATGAGCCTGCAATCTGGCAGTTACGAAATCATGATCGACGCCGCTACCCGCTATTTTACGGGGCACGCACAGATCAGTGAGAAGAGCTACATCGATCAGCCTCGGCTTGATCGAACCCTACAGAATGTTCAGGCGCTGCAGACGGAGCTGTCGGCAATCGAGGGGCTGACGGTCTTTCCGCGAGTGCAGGCCTTTGCCGTCGTGTCCATGGAAGAAAAATCGCTGGGAGGCATGGTCGTTGGTGTGGACTTTGACGCAGAACGGCAGCACCTGGATATTTACGATAACGTGATCGAGGGCGACGTGCCCAGGCAAGCCGACCAAGCGATGATCGGGGTATCCATGGCCCGTAACTTGGGTGCGGCCGTTGGTGATGAATTGGTGGTACTTGGGAGCGGCAAACAGGGCGCGGTCGCGGCAGCGATATTTGTTATCTCCGGCATTGTAGAGACGGGTCAAACAGCTTTGGATCGCACGCTGGTCTTTGCGCCCATTGGCGGGGTAGCCGAGGCGTTCTATCTGCATGACGAAGCTCATATGTTGTTGTTGATGGTAGACGACCTATCCCAACTCAACGCGATTGCTGCGCAGATCGAGCCGCTGCTGTCGGAGCGACTGACGCTGCAGACATGGCAACAGCTGATGCCGCTGATTGAACAGTCCATCGAGATGGATAAGGCCGGAGGCTACCTGTTTTTCTCGCTGCTACTGATCTTGGTGACTTTTGCGGTGGTAAACACCTTTGTCATGGTGCTTTACGAGCGCACTCGGGAGTTTGGACTGTTTATGGCCTTGGGCATGCGTCCTTGGCAGGTGATTGGACAAGTTCAGTTTGAAGCATTGCTGCTCAGTTCCTTGGGAGTAGCACTTGGTCTCGGTTTGTCCTACCCGCTCATCAGTTACCTGACCAGCGTCGGCATTCCCCTAGACCAAATGGGTGGTGAGGAAGCCATTCAGCAGATGCAAATGGGAGCCATGGATCGCATCTATCCCAAGGCGACCTTGACCAGTTTGGCTACAGCACCCTTGGTGATGATGATTGGTACCCAGCTTGCTGCCTTGGTCAGCACGGTGCGTGTTAGGGGCATCAACCCCGTCACTGCTCTGCGAGCGGAGTAACCCTTATGTTCAGTTCCTCTTTCATCAGTACGCTGGCCATGCTCTTTAACTTTAGCCTGCGGAACATCGTGCGCTATCGACGCCGCAACTTTTTTCTGTTCGCGGCCATTGCTGTGGCCGTTGGCGGGACAACGTTGTCCAATGCGCTGATTCGGGGCTGGCAGGTCGATATGCTGGAGACGGCGGTCTCTGGACTGACTGGCCACATCAAGCTGCAGGCGCCGGGCTTTGCCGATGACCCCAGCCTGCAAAATGCCTTCTCGTCGTTAACCCCAATTTCCTTGGGTGACAACGTTCCGATCCTGGGCTTTGCCCAACGCATCAACATTCCCGCGGTGATCAGTAGTGAGCGTGAAACTCGCGGTGTCGCCTTGGTGGGGGTAGATCCTGCCAACGAGGGCATCTCTCTCTACCGGGATTTCGTGATCGAGGGTGAGGATTTGGGTGGGCCAGAGGATGGACGCCTACTGATTGGCCGGGCGTTGGCAGAAACCCTGCAAACTCGCGTGGGACGACGGGTGGTGGTCATCATGGAGGGCGCCGACGGCAAGAGTCGCGAGCGCGGCTATCGCATCGCCGGGGTCTTTGATGCACCGATGAAAATCTCCGAAGAGCTGCTGGTGTTCACCGGATTGGAGGCCATGCAAGCAGCACTTGGAAACACCCAGCTCAGGACACCCATTACCGAGTTGTCGCTGGTGCTGCAGGCAGAAGAAGATCGTGGCGTTGCACAGCGCGAGCTGGCCGCCCAGCACCCGCAGCTGGTTGTTAAAGATTGGCGCGAGATGCAGCCTCAAGTGGCGGAAATTGTTGACCTTGTCGACGCGACGATGGCGATTTGGTTTTTTTTGATCATGAGCGCCCTGACCTTTGGTTTGGTGAATACCCTCATTGCAACGGTCATGCAGCGCACACGTGAGTTGGGCATGCTGCGTGCCTTGGGCATGAACCAACGTCTGTTGCTGATTCAAGTGGTGATGGAATGCGTCGGCATCATGGTGGTGGGTGTGATCGCCGGTCTGTTGCTCGGCATCGCCATGGTTTTCGGGTTGGGCGATGGCATTGATTTGTCTGCGTTCAGTGAGAGTGTGGAGGCCTTTGGCATGAGCACCGTTTTGAAGCCGGTGCTGACCTTGGAAGATTTGCTGTTGTTTGGTGGCTTGAGCGTACTGGTCGGTGTTTTCGCCAGCTACTTCCCCGCCAGACGAGCCCTGAAAATTTCCCCGTTGATGGCGATGAGTCGCTAGATCGCTGCATGAGAACAGACAAGAATAAATGAGAACAACATGACGGATTCCGAACAGAACAGCTCGACGACAGCACCGGTGGTGGCGTGCCAAGGCGTGCAGCGTATTTATCAGCAGGACACGGTGCCGGTGTATGCATTACGGGGTGCCGATCTGACCATTAACGCCGGTGAGTTCGTCAGCTTGGCGGGGCCCTCGGGCTCGGGCAAATCGACCTTGCTCAACGTCATTGGTGGTCTGGACGGATTTGATGCCGGTAGTGTGGTCGTTGGTGGCGTGGATTTGGGTGGTTTGAATGCAGCCGAGCTGGCCGAGATGCGCCTGCGCAACGTGGGCTTTGTCTTTCAGGCCTATAACCTGATTCCGGTTTTGACTGCGCGGGAGAACGTAGAGTTTATCCTTCAGCTTCAAGGCACGCCAAACCAGGAGCGCCGTGAGCGTGCCGATGCAGCCCTGCAGCGTTTGGGACTGGGTGATCTGGGCGATCGACGGCCCGGCGAACTCTCCGGCGGGCAACAGCAGCGAGTTGCGATTGCACGAGCCATTGTGACCGAGCCGGTACTTCTGCTTGCCGATGAGCCGACGGCAAACCTCGATTCGAAGACGACGGAAGAATTGCTTGGACTGCTGCGTGATCTGAATCCACAGCAGGGTATGACCATTGTCACCGCGACCCACGACCCCATCGTCATGGGCTATACCTCGCGCCAAGTCGCCATGCTGGACGGCGAAATTCACCAAGACAGCGCGTCTGCGGATTAACGTAGATATGTGTCGCCGCATCGGGCTGATGCTCCTCGTGTTGAGTGCGGCTGCGCTGCGGGCAGAACCGGCGGTGGTGATCGGCAGCTTTGCCGATGAGCAAAACGCATCCGCATTACAGCAGGCAGCATCGACACTGGAGTTGTCGTTACCGGTTCGAGAGATCCGCACCGTGGCCTACGACGGAGGCGACCGTGTCCTGCATCGGGTGGTAGTGCTGCCATTGGACGCGTCCGAGACCCCAAAGCTGCGGCAGGCGGTCCAAGAGATGGGGTATGGGGGCGCATGGGTTGCCGAGGTCATAATCCAGGCAGACGAGTCCCCTCTGCCTGCTCAACAACGATCGGCAACGCCGGCCCGCGACGCGATGAAGACGCCTGCTGCAGCGGCGACTGGGCCGCCAATGCTGCCGCTTTATCGCGACAACCCTGTGCTGTCGGAACCCGGTGTCGCGTCAAAGTCTCAGTCGTGGTTCAAGGGTGATACGTCCCTGACGTTTCGACTGAAAGGCTTCGCCAGCGCAAGCAATGTGCCGGGAACAGACGTGTACCGAGAACCTCTCGGCAGTCGCCGCAAAGACAGCGCCGTTGACCTGCGCACGATGCTGCAGCACAACGTTGGATCTTGGTCTTTTGAGGCAGCGCATACGACCCTTGTGCAGCACAGCGATGCCATTTTGCTTGGCCAGACCTCCTCAGGAACCGAGCAGGTGGTCGTCAGCGATGACCTGCGCCTACTGAATTTGACCGATGAATTGAACGAGGGGCGTCGGCATCGCACCCTGCACCGATTAGACCGGTTGAACGCCCAATGGCGCTCGAACCACTGGGCCGTCACGGTAGGCCGGCAGGCGGTGAGTTGGGGCAGTGGTATCGTCTTTCAGCCGCTGGATCCCTTCAATCCCTTCGCGCCAACCGCAGTAGACCGGGACTATAAGGCCGGCGACGACCTCGTTTTGATCGAACGGCTGTTTGATAACGGCCACGATGCTCAATTGTTGCATGTGTTTCGGCGCGACAGCTCGGACAGCGTAAACGGTGATGTCGCCAGCACCGCGGCGAAATGGCACGGTTATGCAGGGTCACTGGAATTTGAAGTGATTGCGGCTCAGCACTACGACACGGAAGTCCTCGGCCTCAGCGGGCGTGTTCCTGTAGGCCCCGCCGTATTGCGCAGTGATATCGCCATGCGCCGAGGTATCTCCCGTCAGACCTTAAACGACGACTGGGGCGTGCTCGGTGTGATCAACATCGATGTGGCGTTTCCTTGGCGAGGCCGGACGGTCTACGCCTTTGCCGAATACTTCCATAACGACTTTGGCTTAGCCGAGCTGCCGACGCCGTTGACCGCGTTGCCAGCAGATTTGCAGGCCGGTTTGGAGCGCGGAGAATTCTTTAACCTGATGCGTGACTACTTAGCTGTGGGCGGCACATTTGAGTGGCACCCCTTGTTGACCCAGCAGCTCACCGTTATTACCAACCTTCACGACAGCAGCAGTTCGCTGCAAATGCAGTTTGCCTACGATGTGGGCCAAAACCAGAACATGCAGCTGGGTTGGATCGGCTCTACCGGCGGCAGCGGAGACGAGTTCGCGCCCATTACGGTCGGCATGATGCCAGCTGGCCAGTCACTCACCCAAGGCGGTGGTGACCGGGTTTACCTGCGATGGGCGGGGTATTTTTAGTCGCTTAGGCTGAAACCGGCGGCTCCGACTCCACCAGATTCAGCACAACCTCATCGGGTAGTCCCATGGAGGCTTCGTAACGCCCGGGCGGGTAGTTGGTCATATGTGGCCCTGTGGCCGTTGAGTCGATGGCCGGTTGAGCAATGCTGCCGCCACTGTCCGCAAAGGCCGCGGGGTTTTTATACCGGTTCAGCTCTTCAGCAGAAATGCCGGCCAGAGCAACCACCTCTGGATCAATCCAATGGGCGTTGTTGATGGGTTCCAATGAGTAGGAAAGTTCCAGCGACAGGTTTTCCGGTCCAGCAAAGTACATGCTGACGCACATGCCATGATCCATCGGGCCGAGTACCGGCACACCCTTGGCGCGCAGTCTGTCGCGCATGGCCATCATTTCGTCGTGATCTTTCACCTTCAGCGCCAAGTGCTGCATGGTGCCCGCCGCGCTGTTGGCGCCGGGATTACCCGCGTGGGTGACGCCCATTTGCACTTCGATGCCCTCGATCTCTGGGTTGCAGACAAAGGCGATGGAGCTTTCATCGTTCAGGCGCAGAAATCCGTGCCAGGTGTTTTCCACACCGTGCATCCAGTACAGCGCTTGCAGTTCCATGCCGAGCTTGTCGGTAAAGAACTCGATTTGGCTTTTCATGTCGGCAGTACACAACGCTAAGTGGTGCAGGCCTTCAACTTTGTTACTCATAAGATCTCCTCAGCGCGATCGTGCGCTAGCTCACCGTAGGTTTCGCCGATGCGTCGGCGGCTGCCATGTTGGCTTTTTTTGCCTCCATCAGCCGTGGCACCAGGCTGTCGAGTTCTTCGATGCTCCACACGCCTTCAGATTTTTTGAACTGCTTGATGATGCGGGGCTGCTGCATGATGGCGATGCCACCGCGAGCGGCGTGAAAAATTTCGGATGTGATTCCTGCGGATTCTTCACCAGCCAGCCAGGCACAAATCGGCGCGATATGCTGTGGTCCACCAGCTTCCATATCCGACTCTTCCACGGTTTCGCCGCGGTTTTCTCGAAGTGGAATGGTCATTCGGGTTAAGGCTCCCGGCGAGATGGTGTTGCTGGTGCAGCCGTACTTGGCCAATTCCAGCGCCATAACCCGTGAGAAGCCGGCAATGCCTGCCTTGGCCGCAGCGTAGTTCGCTTGGCCGAAATTCCCAAACAGACCGGACACGCTGGAGAAATTAATGATGCGACAGCCGGTGCGGTTTTCCGCTCGAATGTAGTTGGCAAAAGGGCGGGTGCAGCAGTAGTGACCCTTTAAGTGCACGGCAAGCACGGCGTCCCAATCGGATTCCTCCATTTTGAAAATGGTGCGATCACGCAAAATGCCCGCGTTGTTGACCAATATGTCCATGCCGCCAAAGGCATCGATTGCGGTTTGTATCAAACGCTCGCCGCCAACGACGTCGGCAACGGAGTCGGTATTGGACACCGCTTCACCGCCAGCGGCTTTGATTTCTGCAACCACTTCGTCGGCGATCATGGTGGAACCGGTGCCGTCTGTGTTGGCTCCCAAATCGTTCACCACAATTTTGGCTCCCTGAGACGCCATCAGCAGGGCTATTTCTCGTCCAATGCCGCGGCCCGCGCCGGTAATTACTGCAACCCGATCTTGTAATCTATTCATTCCTGTCTCCCCTCTGATCTAGACCCTGAGATACTATGACATGTTTTAACCGCAGTGCAGTCTATGAACAATCATTACAATCAGCCCGACGATACCTTCGGCGATGCCACCGCGCGCATGACCCGCGCTGTTTTTTCTGAGGGTGTGGATCGGGCGGTGCTGCTTATGCGCCATTCGGCCAGAGAGTACCGGCGTGACATACACGATCTTGAAAATCCGCTCACTGAAGAGGGCCGTGCGCTGGCGGCGCGCTTCGGCACCCAGCTACCAGACGTCAACCTGCGAGGGTATTCCAGCCCGGTACAACGCTGCACCGATACCGGCACCTTGGCCATTGGATCATCCAGTGCCGCCAGCCGGGGTGGTGTGGTGAGTCGTGTGCGTGATGTAGAGGCATTCGGGGTTTTTTACGCGCTCGATCAGATACGCATGTGGAAAGGGCTGCGTGACGCCGGAGGTTTAGCGAACTACGTTGGTGGCTGGTTTGCTGGCGATGTGTCGCAGGCTGCCATGATGAATCCTCATCGAGCCGTCGCCATGGTGCTAGAAGTCATGCTTGATAAGCTGCGAGCGCCAGCGACCGAAGCCGGACAACGGCAACTGGATCTCTGTGTGACCCACGATATGACCATATTTACGATGCGTCATGGCGCGGGACTGGAGACGGTTGACGCCGAAGATGTCAAGTTTATGGATGGCCTGATCCTGTTTGAGAAAGATGCCAAAGTGTACTTTGCCAGCCAGCACGGCGGCGTGGTGGAGGTAGACGATGCGCTAATGGCCCACAGTCGTTAGCCTCAATCGCTTTCTTGCAGTTCTTCTAGCTCGATCCAGCGCTCTGTTGCCGTATCCAGCGCCTCTTGCGTTGCAGCCACGCTGTTGAGTATGGGTTCGGTAAGGGAAAACTCCTGATCGTAAAAACCCGCCGCACTGGTTTGCTCTGTCAACTCGACGATCTTGTCTTCGAGCTCGGCAATGGTGTCAGGTAGAGCGTCGAGCTCGCGCTGAAGTTTGTAGCTGAGTTTCTTTTTTGATTTGGCGGGCTTGCTTGGGGCGACGGGCTCGGGTTCGTTGCGTGTTGCCGGTTCGGCTGTGCCCTCGCCGATCTCGGCCAGCTCTCCCGGGCGTTGTTCCACTACCGCCAGCTGGCGTCCTCGACTCGCCCAATCACTGAAACCGCCTTGGTATTCAATCAAACGGCTGTCCTCTTCAAACACCAAGGTACTGGTCACCACGTTATCTACGAAGTCTCGGTCGTGGCTGACGACGATTAGGGTGCCGCCGTATTCCACCAGTTTCTCTTCCAGCACCTCGAGCATTTCAATGTCGAGGTCATTGGTGGGCTCGTCCAGTACCATCAGGTTGTTGGTTTGAGTGAACAGCTTGGCCAGCAAAACACGATTCACCTCGCCGCCAGACAGGTGTTTGATCGCGGTGCGCGCCCGCTCCGGCGTGAACAAGAAACCTTTGAGGTAGCCGATCACGTGCCGGTCGCTACCGTTCATGGTGATGTGATCTTTGCCGTTGGCGACGTTGAAGGCCACGCTTTTGTCCCACTCCAAACCGTCCCGCACTTGGTCAAAGTAACCTATGGTCAGATTGGTGCCGATTTTTACCGAGCCGACGTCCGGCTCCAGCTGACCGAGCAGGATCCGCAGCAACGTCGTCTTTCCCACGCCGTTGTTACCAATGATGCCGATGCGATCGCCGCGCATGATTTTGAGCTTAAAGTTGTTGAGTAAGGGCTTACCTTCATAGCCGTGGGTAATGGCGCGAGCCTCTATTACTTTTCGGCCAGATTCTTCGCTCGCAGCAATCTGTATCTGGGCCTTGCCCTGCTTAGTCAGGCGCTTACTACGCTCGTCGCGCATGGCCTTCAGTGCTCGCACACGGCCTTCGTTGCGCGTGCGCCGAGCCTTGATGCCTTGCCGAATCCAGGTCTCTTCTTGAGCCAGTCGTTTGTCGAACAGGGCGTTGCGCGTTTCTTCGTCCTCCAGCGCCTGCTCTTTCAGCTGCAGATAATTTGCGTAGTCGCCAGGCCAACTGATGATTCGGCCGCGATCAATTTCCACAATACGGGTCGCAAGTTTCTGCAAAAACGCCCGATCGTGAGTGATAAAAATAACGCTGCCTTTGTAGCCGCGAACTTCGTGCTCAAGCCATTGAATGGTGGCAATATCCAAGTGGTTGGTCGGCTCATCCAGTAGCAGCAGATCGGGTTTGCTGACCAAGGCTTTCGCCAGCGCCACGCGCCGACGCCAACCACCGGACAGTTCGCTGAGCAGCGAGTCGGCTGGCAGCGCCAGCTGGGTAATGATTGCCTCGACCTGAAGCTCGGGTTGCCAGCCGCCAAGGGTGTCGATACTCGACTGCATTTGCTCCATGGTTTCAAAGTCTTCGGCGCTCTCTGCCTTACCACTGAGCTCGGTGAATGCGGCAATCAACGCCATTTGCGCCGCCAAGCCTTGGGCCACGACGTCGCGGACACTGAGCTCTTGAGCATCTGGCAGTGCTTGCGCCAGCACGCTAACGCGCAGGTTGTCTTGAAATTGCACGGCTCCGCTGTCGGGCACCACTTCGCCGGTAATGATCTTTAGCAGTGTGGACTTTCCCGCTCCGTTACGACCAATCAGGCAAACCCGTTCGTTGGGCTCAATGGAGAAGTCGGCATCCGTCAGAATGGATCGATCACCAAAGTGAATGGATAAATTGTCGCAGCGCACTAGGCTCATGAATGCTCAGTGGTTAATTCAGGAGCGCGGAGTATAGACTGCACGAGGAAAGATCACGCTAGCCGCGCGATCTTTTTACATCCTTGGCAACAGATCGGCGGCGGCTTCTCTTCGCTGGTTTGCAGCCTACTTGTCGCGTCTTGCCAGACTGCCGAGCCAATCGATGATTTGTGTCACCGCGAGGCCTGGGTTGCCTACCTGGCAATGTTCGGCTGCTTCGTCTTTTGCGCTCATCATAACGCTGGTCACGGATCGCGCATGAACCATGGCCTGAGCCTGAACGTAGATTTGATTGCTTGGTACTAAGTGGTCCTCGGTGCCCATGATGAGCAACACATCTTGGTGAATGAGGTGAGCGCAATCGCGCAGGTTTAGCAAGCGCACCCACTGCAGAAACTGAGCTGGTGACGATGTACCGCTAACATGCATGCCGTGACCGATCGCCCAATCGATTATGCCGTCACGTTTTCTGGCTTTGTTGAGGATGCTGTCTACCGCGCCTGTCAAGCCCAGATCAAGCAGCAGACCCAGTAACCCAGCCAGTAGTGGGCCCACGCGCTTTTTGTAGGAATCGAAAAAGTTGAACATCGCGCCCCAGGCAACCACTCGCGCAATGCGCTTTTCAAAGGCCGCGGCCCGCGGTGCCAGATAGCCGCCCAACGACATGCCGATCAGCGTGCAGCGATCAATTTTGTAGTGGTCGAGAACGGCGCTTACGGGCTTTTCCCAATCGTATGGCATGGGCAGGTTGTCTTCGCGCAGTGCGCCGCCTTGGCCCGGTCCCTCGAAAGCGATAACGGTATAACCTGCTGCCGCAAAAGACGGAAGCAGCGGGTACATTTCTTCAAGCAAACCATCAAAGCCGCTGTGCATTACGATGATATCTTGCTCTTCGCCCT
>JAACDS010000353.1 GCA_009936895.1 Pseudomonadota bacterium | reverse complement strand
GTGTTGTCGCTCGAGAATGGCGACATGGTCGGCTAACGAACCGGCGGCATGATGCTCGATGTTTTCCAGCAGCAGGGCGGCCAGAGGTGTCAGCGACATGAACTCGCAATCTGCGTTTGCGTTTTGAAACACGGCCAAAAACGTAGGCGTCTCCGGGCGTTCGGTCGGTATGAATTCGGGCCCGATCTGATGCACCGGCCACTCATAAGCCAACACGTGAGCCGTAGCGTTGAGTTCGAGCGCATCGTTGGCTTGGACCGCCGCAGTAAGCTCTGGCGTTTCCGGTGTTTCGGCAATCTGCACATCGAGCTCCACCCATTCGTAGTGGGCTAATTCCCAAATGAATGGATATCGCTCAAAAATCGAAACATCGTTTTGGTAAAGATCCTGCAGATAGCCGAGAAATTCCTGAGACAGCAGCGGGAAGTGCGGGGTGGTCGCTTGGTAATCTCGAATGAATCCGCGAATCAGTGTCTCCCAGTCGCCAGGAGTGATGGTGCTTTGCACAACGGGGAAATTGCTGGTGAGCAAGCTGTCCAGATTGCGAAAGACTAAGTCCTGATATATCTGCACCCGCTGAGCGGGTAAATCTGGCGGTATCGGAACGCCAATCGGATCACGAAGGCAGCGCGTGAAGCGCGTTTGAATGATGTCCAGTGTGTCCTTCAAGCGCCCAAGGCCCCACGTTTCTTGCCAGATGACATGCCAGCTGCGTGTTGTTGGATGTTGACGATGTGCCGAAGCTCCTGCTCCAGCTGCTCTAGGGGCGGGATATTAAAGTCGCGCTCGAGCAGCGTCGGGAACACGCCGTGAATGTCATAAGCGTCGGCCAGCAGGGTCCACACCGGATCAATGACATCGCTGCCGTGAGTATCGACCAGCAGGTTTTCATGTTCCATGTAGTGACCGGCAACGTGGCCGTAAGCGATTTTTTCGGTCGGGAGCTGCTGCAAAAATTGAACGGCATCGTAGCTATGATTCACGCTATTGACGTAAACATTATTGACGTCGAGCAGGAGTAAGCAATCGGCTCGCGCTATGACATCGAGCAAAAAATCGATCTCTGGCATTTGCTGTCCTGGGGCGCAGTAATAGGACACGTTCTCAACCGCGATTTGCTGTCCTAGGATATCTTGAACTTGCTTGATTCTGTCGCTGACGTGTTCGATGGCTTGCTGGGTAAAGGGAATGGGCAGCAGGTCATAGAGGTGGCCTGTATCGCCGCAGTAGCTCAAGTGTTCGCTGTAACACACCGCCCGGTACCGTTGCAGAAAGTGCCGAATGTCTTTGACCAGGCCAAGATCCAAATCGGCCTGTCCGCCAAGATTTAACGACAGTCCGTGGCATACCATCGGCAGACGATCGGCGACTTGCTCCAGTAGACGGGCAAATTTGCCTTCGACATGAATCCAGTTTTCCGGGGCTACTTCGAAGAAGTGCGTATGTGCTGACTGCTTGCGGGCGAATTGATCTAAAAATACCCGGCGCAGGCCGAGGCCGGCGCCGGGTATCTCGCGTCCGCAATCAGCGGAGGCAAGGGTTAGGGATGGTTTAGGCACCCCCGCACTTACCCTCGCCGCATTTACCTTCCTTTCCTTTATCGTCCTTGGCATCGCCGCACTTACCTTCGCCGCACTTGCCTTCACCACCCATGGCGAGCTGCATATAACCGCCTTTCAACGTGGCAGCATTGAGTAATGAGGAGTCGTTCGATGGTGAATTCGCATGAGCGAGGGTTGATGCCGCGAGGGCTGCGCTTACGGCAAGCGCGATGGATTTTTTCGTCGGTTTTTTAGTCATAACGACAGGCCTGAAATTGAGATTAATGTGAAAAGCTTTCGCCTATGGCCGGAAACGCTTGGTTTCGTATTACCTTTGTTAAGACCCACTGTTTGACTATCTCTCAGTGCGCTCAAGAAAGACCATTGAAAACCCAGCTAAGCCAACTAGGCCGAGACTACGGGGGAGTGCCATAACCAAAATACGAAACCGACAGGCTGTAGCATTATCTGGATCAACGGTCTGCAGCAGGATTTTTGTACTCGCTGCTGTTATGTGATGCGCATCGTTTCTATAATCACAGGCCCTGTGTCGATGAAAAGAGCGCAACCTATGGATGAATCCCCCAAGGACGTGTTGTCTACCGAAGAGAATGATCGTTATCGCTCCGGTGGCGCGCGCAGGCCATCGACTAAGCCTTCGGGCGGTGGCGGGATGGGTACCACGCTCCTGCTGGCCCTGATGATCGCGGGTTTGGCCGGCGCGGGCTGGTTTATCGCCAACCAACAACAGATGCTTGCGGCAGAGCAAGATCGACTGAACGACGCGAACAGGCGATTGGTGGTGCTTGAGCAGCGTTTGTCGGCGACGGATAACGCGATGAGCCAAGAAGGTCAGGACACGAAACAGCAAATTAACTTGTGGGAATCCGAGATTCGCAAACTCTGGGCCATTGCCAATGAGCGCAATAGGGATTGGATCAAGGAGAATCAGTCTCGGCTCAAAACCGTCGGTGCGACATTAAACGGCATTCGTGCGAGCAATCGGGATTTGAAGGCCGCCACTGGGCGTCACGAAGAGGCTCTGAAAGTACAGCAACAAGTCATAGATCAGGTCACCAGTCTCGAGCTGCAGCTGCAGCAGATGTTGCGGTCCCAACGCGAATTAGTCGATAAAACCAATGTGGCGAGCCAAAATCTCGCAAAGATCGAGGCGGGTCTAAGTCCCCAGGTGTTGGAAAATACCGAGGCTGTGCTGGCCTTTGATGCCTTTCGGATCGCGTCAAACAAGCGCTTGGTGGCGCTGGAGCGTGAGTTGACGAGGATGCAACGTGCCGATGTCGGAGCGCCCCAGTCTGCCGCGCCAATCAATGTGGATTGAAGCCCGTTGAGAGCGCAGAGAAGATCGTCGCAAAACGAGAGCGACGTGTTCAGTCGCTTGCAAGATGACGCGATATCAGGGCGTCTTTTTCTTCCCACAGGCGTTGGACCCATTGGGCGACCTCAGCTTTGTGCTGGGTCTCGCCTGCTTGTTCCGCGCTGAATTCAGGCAGCGGACGGTAGCGGGCGTCGAAAATGACGCGGCCGCTTTTGCCCTGCAAAAAATCCCAAAATCTAGGTGCTCCATCGGGATAAATTATCGTGACATCGACCAACCCGTTCAGATGAGAGCTCATGCCGTCCAGCGTGTAGTTGATGCCGCCAGCTTTCGGTTTCAGCAGATGTTTGAAGGCGTAATCTTGAAGACGATGTTTTTCCTCGGTTCGACGCGTGCCTTCGGCGAAATTTAAAATCGCACTTGGGTGATTCTTTAAGCCCTCACAAGTTTTCATCACGTTGTCTTTATCGGCACTGCGTAAACTTGGGTTTTTCTTTATCTGCTCCCTGCTGACGCGTTTTACGAACGGGAATCCCAGGGCGTACATGGCCTGGCCGACGAAGGGGAGCCAAATCAGTTGAGATTTCGTGAAAAATTTCAGCGGAGGAATGTCATCAAGTAAGTAAGTTTGCAGCAGCAAAATGTCAGCCCAAGTCTGATGATTGCATACCACCAGATACCACTGGGCCGGTGACAAATGTTCCCGCCCTTCCCAGTGAATCTCGGGCGAAACAAGGTTGAGTCGTTGGATCATCCAACGATTGGCCGTGGTCCACCAGATGATGATGTAGTCCATTCGTTTTTGAATAGCTGGCTTGCTGGCCTTCGGCGCGATAGCGAGATGAAACCACCAGACAAGTAAAACAGCACAGACACTCACGGTGGCAATGGCGATAGAGATACAGGCTAAAACGCCCTTTAAAACATGCATGATCAATCAGTCGAAAGTCGGTGTGCGCATGGTGGCACTCTCGGATTAGGCCGGCAACCTTGGCTGAGCGGATTCTATGAGCTAGTGCTCAAGTCCATCAAAGATTTCCAAGCAAGAGCACGCATGCAACGCTAATCACAACGACCCCGACCAAATTCAACACCACGCCCTCGCGCACCATGGTTTGAATGGAAAAACGACCTGTAGCGAAGGTAATGACATTGGGTGGAGTCGCTACCGGCAGCATAAAAGCACAGGAAGCGCTCATGGCGGCGGGGATCATGAATAACGCTGGGTCGGTGCCGGCACCCAACGCGGCAGCAGCCAATATGGGCATGAGTAGGGTCGTCGTCGCCATATTGCTGGTGACTTCCGTGAGAAAGGTGACGGCTAAACAGATGGTGGCGATCATCAGGAGCAATGGCAGTGTGGAGAGCTGTTCCAACGATTGTCCAATCGTGCCGCTGAGGCCCGAATTAATGAAGCCCGTCGCGATAGTGATGCCAGCGCCAAACAGCAACAGCATGCCCCAGGGAATGCGTTCGGCTGTTTCCCAATCCAACAGGCGCTCGGATCCGCCCTCGCCGTTGGCGTTGCCGCTGGGTATAACGAACAGAGCGACTACAGCCAGAAAGGCCACCATGGCGTCATTGGCATTCGGCAGGGAAAACCATTCACTCCATCCCCCCCAGGGACCTTTGCGGGTCATCCACAGCAGAGCTGTGACAGAAAAAACCGTGAGCACACGTCGCTCGGCGAGAGTCCATGCGCCACTGCTTG
>JAACDS010000055.1 GCA_009936895.1 Pseudomonadota bacterium | reverse complement strand
CCCACCCTTACTATAGATTCCTCGATGCCGGTATGCGGGTTGACCTGGCCAGCGTCAAAGGTGGAAAAATCCCCGTCGACCCCCAGACCATAGGCCGCCTGTTAAAAACACCGGAAGACGACCGCTTCCTGGCCGACCCTGCATTTCTGGCCAAGGTCGAAAATTCAATGGGCATTGATGACGTTGATTTTACCCAGTACGACATCATTTTTATGGCCGGAGGCTTTGGAGCTGCCTACGACCTGGGCTATTCACCAGTATTGGCTGAGAAGGTTAGTGAAGCTTACTACGCCAGCAACGGACCGGTTATTGGTGGCGTTTGCCACGGCGTATTGGGCCTCATTAATGCAAAAGACCGTGACGGTACGCCATTGATCGCCGGTCGGCGTATGACCGGTGTAACAGACAAACAGATAAAGGAGCTGGGCATAATAGAAATTACTCCCCAGCACCCGGAGACAGAGTTGCGAAAAGCCGGGGTTATTTTTGAAAGCAACACTAGGTTCATGGACTTCCTTGCGACCCTCGTTGTGGTTGACGATGAAAAGCGTTTTGTCACGGGCCAGAATCAGAATTCCGGCCGAGAAACCGCGCACAGAATGCTGGAGTTGGTGGCCAGCAAGTCCACGTAATAGACTGCATTACTTTCAATCGCGTCCCAATTTGCTAGCAAGCAAAGCGATTGATAACAGCCTGGCCATGATCGGTCTTACAGCCTGACTACAAGAAGGAACCTTCTATGCTGTCTGAATCCATGCCTTACGAGAAGAAGTTTATAGACGTTAACGGCAGAAAAATTGCGTATGTCGATGACGGCAGCGGGGATCCTATAGTCCTGTTACACGGCAATCCCACGTCCTCGTTCCTGTGGCGCAACGTTGCCCCGGAACTGCTTGACTCTGATCGTGTGATCATCCCCGATCTGATTGGCCATGGTGACTCAGAGAAGCTGCCAGAATCGGATGGCCCAGAACGCTATACACTGGAAGTGGCCTACAACTATCTGAGTGGACTATTGCATGCCATCGGTGTCAGTGCCAACGTGGCCCTGGTGATTCACGACTGGGGTAGCGCTTTGGGGTTTATGTGGGCGATGCGCAACAGCACAGCCGTTAGAGGCGTGGCCTATATGGAGGGAATTGTCGCACCAGTGAGCTGGGACGACTGGCCCGAGAGTGCCAGAGGTATCTTCAAAGGTTTCCGCTCGGAAAAAGGCGAAGAACTGATCCTGAATCGTAATATGTTTATCGAAGCGGTTCTACCCACCTCAATCATCAGGGACCTGACTGACAAGGAGATGGCAGCTTATCGTGCACCTTTTGCTTCGCCGGTGGATCGTCAGCCCACCCTGAACTGGCCTCGTCAGATTCCCATCGAAGGAGAGCCTCCTGAGGTCGTAACCCTGGTGGAGGAATATGGCGCGTTTATGGCCGCTTCAGATTTACCCAAGCTGTTTATCAACTCTGAGCCGGGTTCTATTTTAGTGGGCAGGCAGCGCGAATTTTGCCGTGGCTGGCCCAACCAGCAGGAAGTCACGGTTAAAGGCCTGCACTTCATTCAGGAAGATTCACCCGTCGAGATCGGGCAGGCTGTTGCCGCCTGGCTCAAAACGATCTAACCATCCACCCCAAGTGAGAAACTGAAAATGTCAGGAGAGACTCGATGCAACACCACACGCAAGTGACAATCTTACAAGAATTGATGCGGCAGCTTGATGCGGGTCAAAACATTGATGCCGGTGTGCAGTATCGGATGCCCACCAAAGATTACGTCTGTACTGATCGTGCTCAGCAAGAGCAGCAACATTTTTTTCGAGATCACCCGCATGTCGTTGGCTTATCGAATGACCTTCCAGAAAACGGCTGCTTTTACACCGTAGACGAATTGGGGATCCCAATCCTAACGACGCGCGATCAAACTGGACGTTTTAGGGCGTTGCTTAACGCTTGTCGGCATCGTTCAGCAAGGGTCGTCTCTGAAACGCGGGGTAAGAAGCCAGTGTTGATGTGTCCGTTTCATCACTGGAGCTACAGTGTCAGTGGTGAGTTGATTAATGTGCCGAACCAGGATCACTTTGGTGACATCGATAAAGCCTGCATGGGGTTGGTCGAACTGCCAGCTGAGGAACGCAATGGTATGTTGTGGGTGCACCCCAACCCAGCTGCGAGTCTTAATCTCGATGAACTACTCGGCGATTTAAATGCGGAGTTTGCCACCCATCCAGCTGGCGACCTTATTTTGGCTGGCGAGACAACGATTCAAAAGCGCTTGAATTGGAAATTAGCCAACGACACGTTTGGTGAGACCTATCACTTCGGCAAGCTTCATAAGGACACATTAGGGCAGCTGTACTACGGCAATAACCTCCATTTGACCTTGTTCGATCAGCATCATCGGTTTGTCACCGCGAATCATGGTATTGATGCGATGCGGGAAGAACCGATAGCGCAATGGCATATCGCCAGAGGCACTTTTGTACTGTACTACCTTTTCCCGAACGTACAATTTTTGATTAACCCCGAGAGTGCAACATTGATTCGTATCTATCCAGTTCCCGGTAATCCCAGCGAATCAGTAACTAAGATCAGCTTTTATTACTCCCAAGCCGCAATCGACGCCGGGGCCGCTGAGATAACCAAGGACGATGAAGCAAGTGTCTACGATCGGAGCAATGATCGCGGCGGGTCGCTGCAGGCCAATTTGGAAGTCTTTAAAAGCACGATCGAGGACGAGGATTATGTGATGGGCGAAATGCAGCAAAAAGCGGCAGAAAGTGGCTTGCTCGATCACATTATTTTTGGCCGCAACGAGCCGGCGTTGCACCATTTTCACAGTAGCTTTAAGGCGGCTCTTGGCGAGCCGCCCCTTGAGCGCATCCTCAGTTGAGTCGCCATCGCCGCTCGTGGTGTGGACTAGTCATTGGTGGCAGAAGTTCCAATGAGCGATGCTTAAGCCGCGGTGGGGATTTAAGGTCTTTGCGTGTTAAACGGTGAGGCAGTAGGGGGCTAATAATCTCGTTGCTTGCCTTTAGCGCAGTCATTTGGGTCCTACGGTATCTGCTTGAACGAAACCGTTGCCCAGATACTGCGAGGTAAACAATCGCGTTAGCGTAAGGTTGGAAAGGCGATAGCGGCGACATAAAGGACAGAAACACAGCAAAGACATCAAATACAGAAGCGACAAAAAAGTGGGATTTCCTATGCCTGATTTATTCCGCGGTATTGTCAATCGCGAGGCCAAAGATTCAACGCCATGGTGGCCAGAGCCGAATCGGCCCGACAAAAATTTGCCTAATATCGTGACCGCATTACTTGACGATACGGGCTGTGCCCAATCTGTTAGGGGAAAGAGTGCTCGGAGCTTCATCGGACGTCTTTCTTGACCGTGATAAAT
>JAACDS010000352.1 GCA_009936895.1 Pseudomonadota bacterium | reverse complement strand
GCCAAGTCAGCGACTCGAATCACAGGCAACCTGGCATTCAGGGGAGCTTTCGCTTGCTCATCTATCACCAAGCCCACGGCACCGGCTTGAATCGCCTGATCAATATGCCCCTGACGCTGCTCGCTATTTTGCGAACAAGCGATAAAGACGTCACCTGGACTGACATCACCGGACACTTCACTGAGACCGGTCGCTTCACTTATATCGCGCAGCTGCTGCAGAACCGACGCATCAAAACTCAGTTGTTCGCTGGTCACTCTGGTCTCCTGGCCAAAAGCCCCGGCCCGTTGTCCGCCATGTTATCCGGAGGAACGCCAAGCAAGCGTAGGCTGCGCTCCGCAACCCGAGCAAAAATTGGGGCAGCAACCTTGCCGCCACTGGCTCGCTCGCTGTCCGGTTCATTGATCAGCACCACCATCACGATGCGCGGATCGCTGGCCGGCACCAAGCCGGCGAACCAAGCGACATGCCGCTCATCGTCATAACCGTCCTGACCGAGCACTCGCGCAGTCCCGGTTTTTCCGGCGACCCGATAGTCGTCGATGCCCGCATAGGTAGCCGTACCACCGCGCTGAGTTACACGCTCCATCATAGACACGACTTCTCGAGCATGGTCCGCATCAAACGCGCGCTCCGGCACCGGGGCACGATCTTGCTTCAGGATGCTTAGAGGCAGCCGATTGCCATGGCCGGCCAGGGTGACGTAGGCCGCAGCCAATTGCAGTGGTGTTACCGTAAATCCATAGCCGTAGGCCATCGCAGCGCGAGAGACTCGCGATTGCGCACCAACATTGCTGAACATACCGACCACCTCTCCCGGCAGACCTGTACCCACGTATTCACCAATACCACTGCGCTGGAGCACATCGAAAACTGAGTCAGGCGGCAGATCCAGTGCGACCTTAGCAATTGCCACCTGGCTCGACTTTTGGATCGCTTCCGCCAGAGTGATGGTGTTGAGATTGATCGGATCTTGAATCATTTTGTTATCGATCCAAAAATACCCCGGAGATGTTTCGATCTCACTTTCCGCCTCATAAAGTCCGCTCTCCAGCGCGGCCATGGCCGTAAAGGGTTTGATCGTCGAACCCGGATCATAAAAGTCAGTAACGACCCGATTACGTGTCGGCACTCGACCGCTAATCGGTCCATTGGGATTGAAAGACGGCTGATTCACCAGGGCCAGAATTTCCCCGGTCTTGGCGTCGACCATGATCAACGAACCGGATTTCGCTGAATGGCTCTGCACTGCTGACTTCAATTCCCGGTACGCAACGAACTGCAGCCTCGAATCAATGCTCAGCTCTAAATCTGCGCCAAACTGCGGCGGGCTGCCGTAATCCAAGTCGTCGATGATACGGCCCTCGCGGTCACGCAGCACGGTCTTCAGCCCCGCTTGGCCTCGCAGTAGTTTCTCGAAGGTCAGCTCGATACCCTCCAAACCCATGTCGTCAATATTGGTTAACCCCACAACATGGGCACTGGATTCGCCGGCAGGATAGTAGCGCCGATATTCTGGCTCCAAAAACAAGTGCGGGAGTCGCAAACGACGAATGTCGTCCATGCGCTCCCAGCTTAGATGACGCTTGAGATACAGGTAGCCTTTACTCTTATTTCGCTGTAACGACTCTTGCAGCGCTGAGAGCTCAACACCCAGAGCGTTGGCTAGCTGGGCAACCTTTTCACTGTTTGTTGCATCAAACTGTCGCGGATTCACAGCCACCGCGAACACCGGTGTACTGACGGCCAGAGCTTCGCCATTTCGGTCATAGATCATGCCGCGCATCCCGGGCAGCCGCTTGCCGTAGATCGAACGCTTGTCGCCTTCTTCCTGCAAGAAATCCCGCTCGGTAACACTCAGATAAACCACGCGCACAGACAGCGCACACGCGATGGAAATAAAGCAAACCAAGAAAAGATAGTGACGCCATGCACTCATTGCACGACTCCTTCGACTTCGAGCGGAAACTTCATCTGGAGCTCTTCCATGGCCACCACCTCGACGGTTTGTAAGCTCGCAAACGTGCTGCGCTCCAACAGGAGACGACTGTACTCGGCCATCTGGCGGTCTTCAGCACTTTGCAATACATCCAGGGCGCTGTGCAGCGAACGCATTTGCTGAGCGGCTTTGACCAGCGACAGACCGCTGGCTGCAACGGCGAAGGTGAGTACCAGGAGCAACATCACTTGCCAGCGCACAAGAGTCACGGACGGCGTTCTCGTCCCCTTGGCTTTGCGACGCTTTGGCTTAACGGGGCTGCCGACGTCATTGATTGCCGCTAGCAAAGCCACGCGTTATCGCACCTTCTCAATCACGCGAAGTGTCGCACTGCGCGACCGGGGATTGGTATTGAGCTCTGCCAGGCTTGGCTTCATGGGACCACCAATCAAACGCCCCTGTACCTCTTGATCCAGATGTTGGACCGGCAAACGCCGCGGCATCTTAGGCGGCTGACTGAATTGACGGAAGGCATGTTTGACTTTGCGGTCTTCCAGCGAGTGAAACGATATCACTGCGAGTCGACCACCGACCGCCAACGACCTGAAGCCCTGCTGTAACCCTTTGTCTAGCTCCTGGCTTTCTTCGTTAACAAAAATTCTGACCGCCTGAAAGGTTCGAGTAGCCGGATGCTTGCGCTGGGGGCCCCGGGGGCGAGGCAGGGCCTGAACAACCAAGTCGGCCAGCTCAAGGGTCGTCACCAAGGGTCTAGCGGCGACGATGGCCCGAGCGATGCGACGGGACTGGCGCTCTTCACCGTACATCCAGAGCACTTGGGCAATCTCCGCCTCATCTGCTTGATTCAACCACTCTGCCGCAGACAATCCCTCGTCTGGGTTCATCCGCATATCTAATGGACCTTGGGCAGCAAAACTGAAGCCTCGTTCTGGACGATCGAGTTGGGGTGACGACACGCCGACATCCATCAGCAGGCCGCGAACTCCGTCAATACGCTGATCCCTCAATACATCCTGAAGCTCAGAAAATCGAGCTTGGCAAAAGGAGAACCGCGGATCGTGTTCAGCCAAACGTCGCGCTTCGGCAAGGGCTTCTGGATCTCTATCCAATCCCAATAACTGACCCTGTGGGGACAACCGCTCTAACAATTTTCTGCTGTGCCCGCCGCGCCCAAAAGTTGCATCGACAAAAATCCCGGACTCTCCGCCGGGATCCTCGGGCGTTGGAGCCCGACGCACCAAATGCGTCAGGACTTCCTGCAGCAACACGGGGACGTGCTCGTCTCCACTTACAGAATCGTCCGTTCGTCGCTCGGTCATACAGACAAACCGTCGAACAATTCAGCGTTGTTCGTCAACGCGGTAGCGCCTTCTTCCAACCACTGGTCCAGACGATTCTGCCAATGATCCGCAGACCAAATTTCGAGTTTGTTGCCCTGACCGATCAACACCAGCTTTTTCTCCAAACTGGCGTAATCACGCAGCATGGCGGGGAGAAGCAGACGGCCGGCGGAGTCCAACTCGAGATCCGTTGCATGACCGATGAGAAGGCGCTGGAGCAAGCGTGCTTGAGGGTTGATGTTGGAGAGACTTTCCAGTTTTGCCTGCACTGTCTCCCATTCGTTTAAAGGATAGACCAACAAACAGGATTCTCGCATATCAATCGTTACAACAAGTCTGCCCTCGCTTGCGACCATTACAGCCTCGCGATTACGCCCGGGCAAAGCCATCCGGCCTTTGGCGTCTAGGGTTACACTGTTGCTACCGCGAAACACGATCTACTTTTTGAAGCGGGCGTTATCACACTAGAACGTCATCACTGACGTGCATTCGCACACCGATACGGCCCTAAAACCTTAGAGACGAAAATCGGAGACACGCAAGGTGCGTCAAATTACCCACTTTTCTCCACTTTTTCCCAATTGCGCACACTATAGTCCTGATTCGCAACGAGTCAACAAAAGAAGGCCCTTGAAAAAGCCATAAGCTGCGGAAAAATAACAATTTTTCTGGGCAGTCGTCAGGAATCCAAAGAATCGCTATCTACGGGGAACGGGAACGAAGGAGAACGGCTAATAAATTGAGAGTCAGCCTGTAAGCCGGGTTCTGTCGTGAACAGTCATTCATCTAGGGCCACCGTCACCGATGGCCTCAAGCGGCCTACCCGGATCCAACGCGGACCACGTCAATGGATCTCTATTTGGCCTTGCTCCAAGTGGGGTTTACCTTGCCACGACATGTTGCCATGCGCGCGGTGCGCTCTTACCGCACCCTTTCACCCTTACCGACAAACCGAAATTTGCTGGCGGTCTACTCTCTGCTGCACTTTCCGTAGGCTCTCGCCCCCCAGGCGTTACCTGGCACTCTGTCCTGTGGAGCCCGGACTTTCCTCCCGCTCGTCAAAAGACGGGCCAGCGACTGTCCGGCTGACTCTCTCGGGCAGGGTACGGAGCTGAGGCGAGGAGTACACGTTTATCCTGGGACTACTTGCTACCTACTGAGCAACCGGCCCTTCACTCAGTCGTAGAGCGAGTTCATACGCTTCTTTTTTTCTCACCCCACAAATTTGCGCGGCTAACTTAGCGGCTTGAGTTGGCGCCAAATCTTGCAAGAGGGTTGTCATCACATGAGATAAATCGAAGCGAGCGGTCACACTCTCTGCCGCCTCAATGATACAAACAAATTCACCCTTTGGGGTTTCCGCCAACTGAGCCAGCACCTCTTGCGCATCGCCCACTGCAAAGGACTCATATTGCTTCGTCATTTCGCGACCAATCATGACCCGACGGGCTGATAGGTCACCGATGTCTGCGAGCGCTGCTCTGATCCGATGAGGGCTTTCAAGAAAAACCAAGGCGTCGGGCATCATGAGCCAACGCTCCAGTTGAGTTCGACGCAGTTTGGGCTTACTGGACAAAAAGCCGACGTACCGAAACGGCTGGCAGGGGATCGGGCACACACTTAAGGCTGTGATGATGGAGCACGCACCGGGAATGGGGACAACCCGAACCCCAGCCTCCCACGCGAGCTGCAACAAAAGAT
>JAACDS010000054.1 GCA_009936895.1 Pseudomonadota bacterium | reverse complement strand
GGGAGAGATCAAAAAGAGTATCTGAGGCCTGGGCATCCGACTATCCGCAGCACATTGAGTGATATAGTGAATCAGGCCACAAATCACTGATTTGTGACAGCCTAAGGTTTGGATTTATGATCGGCTCCCAGATCTACCACGGTGCCCAAATTGAGCAGCAAAATTGACACTCTTCCCGATTACTCTCTCGCGCCAGAAGACGTGCCGCTGGTTGGCAGCCTGGTGTTGGAGGACGCCGAGCGCGAGAGGCTCAAGTCCCGTATTGCCGAGAGTCTGCAGCGTCAGGGTATGGCATTGGTTGCCCACTACTATGTCGACGGCGATATCCAAGATTTAGCGGAACAAACCGGTGGCTGTGTTTCCGATTCGCTGGAAATGGCGCGTTTCGGTCGTGACCACTCTGCCGAGCAGCTTGTGGTAGCTGGAGTTCGCTTTATGGGCGAGACAGCAAAAATTCTATCGCCGGAGAAGCGAATATTTATGCCCACACTAGAGGCAGAGTGCTCGCTGGACTTGGGCTGTCCGCCGGATGCCTTTGCGGAGTTTACGGCTCAGCACCCGGATCGCACGGTCGTCGTGTACGCCAATACGTCCGCACAGGTCAAAGCCCTGGCTGATTGGGTCGTTACCAGCAGCTGTGCGTTGGACATTGTCAGTAGTCTCAAGGCCAAGGGCGAAAAAATACTGTGGGCCCCTGATAAGCATCTAGGGCGTTACATTCAAGCGCAAACCCAGGCCGATATGTTGCTCTGGAGCGGTGCCTGTATTGTCCACGAAGAATTTAAGTCCAAGGCGTTGGAAGACTTAAGAAAGGTCTATCCCAATGCCGGTGTTTTGGTACACCCAGAGTCACCGAGTTCTGTGATCGCCTCGGCAGATGTCGTGGGCTCTACTAAGGCCATTGTCGATGCGGCGGCGAGCATGTCGAACGACACATTTATCGTCGCAACGGATCGAGGGATTTTTCACAAGCTGCGCCAGCAGAACCCGAGCAAGACCTTTATCGAGGCGCCCACAGCGGGAGATGGAGCCACATGCCGCTCTTGTGCCCACTGTCCTTGGATGGCGATGAATGAGCTGAGAGCATTAGACCGGGTGCTGAGTGATGCCGAATACCGCAATCAATGCGAGATTCGTGTGGACCCGGCTTTGGGTCGACGGGCCCAGCTACCGCTGGATCGAATGCTGGCCTTTCAAGCTCGCTAGCCTCGAGTCGCGCGGATCTCTGTGCGCAAATTTTGAATGCGCTGAGTCAGTTTGGCATGCAGTTGCCGATTGCCGCCTGCCACCAAGTTCTTAGCGTATTCCAAATGCTGAATTGCTCGGTGAGGGGCCCCGTTTAGGTAAAAAAATTCGGCTCTGGCGAGATGTACATCGACGATGTTGCCGGCCAAACCCGACGTTTCCGCCAGTTCGAACCAGACCAGCGGGTCGTGTGGCCGTTGCCGAGAGATCTGCTTGTACAAGCGCTCTGCTTTAGCGTGGCGCTGGTCTTTAATGAGGGCTTGGGCCTTCAACATGGACAACGGAGAGCTCTCGGGATAAAAGGCGAGGGCTGGGCCCAGTACATTATTCGCTTGCTCTGTGCGCGCAGCATTGATCAACAGCTCGGCGTACGCGCCAATGTACAGGACGCTTTGCGGGTTGTACTCATACAGTGCTTTTACCAGTTGCAGCGCCTCGTCATGCTGTTCGGCTCGACTCAATGCGAGTGCCAAGCCATATTTCACGGCCAGGTCCTCGGGCGCTCGTGTCAGCGATTTGCGGAAGTTCGCGACATCGAATGCGGGGTTGTCGCTGTAATTTTGCTGGGCTCTGATCCGAGCGATTTGATAATCCAGTGCCAAGGTTGGATCGATGGGTTTGGCTTCGCCGTAGCTGCGTGCTTGGTTTTTGGCATCGCTGATTCGGCTCTCGGAAAGCGGGTGAGTAAGCAAAAATTCCGGTGGACGTTTGGTGAATCGATAGGCCTGTTGCATGCGTTCAAACATTCTCGCCATGGCGTTGGGGTCGATATCTGCTCGCACCAACGTGCTCAGGCCGACGCGGTCGGCTTCTTGTTCCCGTTCGCGGCTGAATCGCAGTTGATTTGATTGCCCGATGGCCTGAGCCGTTGTCAGTGCGGCCAAGCCTGCGTCAGAGCCGCCAGCCGCGCCAACCAAAATAGCCGCAAGCAAGCCGATCATCGTGGGTACCGATGCGGCTTGTTGCGCCTGAATGCCGCGGGCGAAGTGACGTTGGCTCAAGTGGGCCATTTCGTGCGCAATAACCGAAGAATATTCGGCAACATCCTCGGCATAGATCAACAAGCCGAGGTTGATGCCGATAACGCCGCCGGGTGCGGCAAAGGCGTTGATGCTCGGGTTGTCTACAACGACGATGGCTTGCAGCGGCTGCTGCATATCCGAATATTGAGCTAGGTTTTGAATATGTTGTTCGACGTAATACTGGATCAGCACATCATCGGCCATTGGCAGTGCAGCGTTGATTTGCTTTAGAAAGACCGAGCCGATTTGGGCTTCCATCTGCGGCGAGACGATGCTCGATGAGCCATCACCCAAACTGGGGAGCTCGTGGGGATTGGATGCGGTGGCAGGCACCGCGAGCGACATCATCAGGCACGAAGCCGCCGCAACGAACCGAGCCCAGCGTCGGGTAGGCAGTGGCTGTTTTCGATGGGTGAAAGGGGTCTTGTTCGAAGCCATGAGCAAATAGTACGCGAAAGCCCTGCGGAGTGAATGACAAAACCGTCGCAAAAGTTGGTCTGTAGCCCAAGTGTCTAGGGTGCTGTGTTACATTGTCGGGATGAGTGAGACTGATCCAACAGCAGACGTCGAATTAGATTTGCAGGGGCTTATGTGCCCCATGCCACTGCTCAAAGCGAAAAAAGCGTTGAACGGGATGGCGGCGTCGCAAACCTTGCATGTGCTGGCAACGGATCCAGGTTCGGAGCGCGATTTTCAGGTCTTCGCCGAGCAAAGTGGTAACACGCTGCTGCAGTCATCAGCGCAAAACGGCGTCTACTCCTACTACCTTCGGAAAAAAGCATGAACTTTATCGGTGTGTTGGGCAGCTGGGTAAATCGGTATTTTTCACGACCAGACGCTATCTTCTTGGTGGCAGCCATCCTCGCGGTTTCTGCGGTTCTCTATGTCTTGGCCGGAGCCTTGGCGCCGGTGCTTACCGGCTTGGTCATTGCGTTTTTGCTGCAAGGCCTTGTGGAACGGCTAGAGAGCATTGGCTGCCCTCGGCTGCTCGCCATTGTCATCGCCATGGTAGTCCTTATTGGTAGCGTGTTTGCCATCGTGCTGCTGGTTGTGCCGCTGCTGTGGCAACAAGCGTCCAGCCTGCTTGCGCTGGCGCCGTCGATGATCGGCATGTTACGTGATGGCCTGTCCGGATTGGCCGCGCGTTTCCCCGAGTTTATTTCCGAAG
>JAACDS010000351.1 GCA_009936895.1 Pseudomonadota bacterium | reverse complement strand
GCTGCATCGCGGCCGGTAAGCATCTTGCCCGACAGCAACAAAGTATCGCCGGACTGCCACGACTGGGTTTCCTCTGGGGTCAAGGTATCGAGGTTCACACGCTTCACTTCATCACCCAACTCGAACTCGATATCCGGCCATTCAGACAAATCCGGCGCGGTGAATTGGGCAGGCCCCGACCCGTCTAGGGTAAAGTGCACGTGTCGCGTCGCGCTGCAGTTAGGGATGATTGCCACGGGTTTGTTCGCTGCGTGGGTCGGATAGTCTTTGACCTTGACGTCGAGCACCGTAGTCAAACCACCCAGGCCTTGCGCCCCGATGCCCAGCGCATTGACCTTTTCAAACAACTCCATGCGAAGTTCTTCCGAGGGGTTGCTGGCTCCATTGGCCTGCAGTTCGTGCATGTCCAAGGGTTCCATCAAGGACTCCTTGGCCAACAACATGGCTTTTTCCGGCGTGCCGCCAATGCCGACGCCCAAAATACCCGGGGGACACCAACCAGCGCCCATGGTGGGTACGACGCTCAAAATCCAGTCCACAATGGAGTCCGACGGATTCAGCATGGCAAACTTCGCCTTAGCCTCGCTACCGCCGCCCTTGGCCGCCACTTCAATTTCCACCGTATCGCCGGCCACGATCTTGGTGTGGACCACGGCAGGGGTGTTGTCCTTGGTGTTGGCTCGGGCTCCATTGGGGTCAGTCAGTACCGAACCGCGCAGCACATTATCCGGATGGGTATACCCCCGGCGTACGCCTTCGTTAATCATGTCTTCGAAGGCCATGTCCGCATCCCACTGCACGTCCATACCAACAGAGACCAGCACGTTGACGATGCCGGTGTCTTGGCAAATCGGTCGCTTGCCAATGGCGCACATGCGCGAATTTACCAACACCTGAGTGAGCGCAGCTTTTGCGGCGGGAGACTCTTCTTTCTCCCACGCTCCGCGCATGGCGCGTATAAAATCCGTCGGGTGGTAATAAGAAATGAACTGCAGTGCGTCGGCGATGCTCTGAATCAGATCATCTTGCTTGATAACGGTCATTAAGGACTCCGTGTTGGTAATGAAGCGGCGTCAGGACTGACTGAGGCCCGGAATTTCGCAGTATAGATCCAGCTCTACCCGCTGGCTAACGTAACGGTTCTGATGAGCACCCGCGCACCACGATGGCATCACCATGGAGTACAGACCGCTGCCCCCGGCCATTAAGAGCAATATGTCTTCCGGCCGATTGAAGCAGCGATAGGTGTCGCTCTTGATGCGCTCGGCGAAACCTGCCGAGAAATAGGCCAGCCGCTCCGTTGGATAGTGGGTGAGCTCCCACAATCGCTGCAAAATCGCCGGGCGATCTAGGCCGGCGTCGGCAAGAATTTTGGCGTGCTCTGGATTGAGGACGACCACAGCGCCACCACCGGTCAGTACCGCATTATTCGTGGCCGTATTGGCCAGACCGATAACAAGCACCTCCAACAGCTTACTGGCGTCTTGCGGGTCGTCTGCATCACCGCTGTACATCACCGAATGCGGTGCTTCGGCCCCTATCACGGTCACTACTGTGTCTTCAGCAGCAAAACCCAGCCCTTCGTGCATGGGCGAAAAAGGCGAGTGCTCCTCATCTTCGGCAAGACAGTAAGTGAACTTGCCCGGGTGGCCTAACAGCGCCATATCCGACTCACCGGGACGCGCACCGCCAATATTGATCATGCACAGTCGCAGCGCGCGACCAATACTGGCATTCGCCCGGTGACCCGGGCCCAGCGCGCCGAAACCACTGGCTATTGGACCGCAGCTCAGCCGGCCCGGCCCGTTCACAATAATCAAAGGTGCGGTGCAATGCGTGGTGGACTGCATTTGGGCTAGGTCAAACTCGTCTTGCAGAACCGCCTGTACTGCGGCGATGACCACCGGGATATGCTCTGACAGACATCCGGCCATCACGGCGGCAACGGCGACTTTTTCCACCGTTGCGACGCCTCCCGCTGGCCCCATGACGCCAAGGCGCATATCTGCGTCCATGCCGCTGGCCAAGACCATGTTCGCCACACGATCCGGCGTCGGAACCACCACGGGCAAGCCATCAGTCAAACCAGCACTGTGCAATGCTTCAAGCGCTGCGCCTTCGTCGGACGCCTGCATGAGTTCAGTCATGTTTCAACTGCTCAATAATTTGCGGCGCAAGACGTTTGGCCACGTCTTTGAGATGACTCTGTCCGGTTCCAGCCAAGGGATGCGGTAACTTCACTCGAGGCACTGAGGGCATACCCAAGCTCTCGGCAGTAAAATTGCCCTGTGGCCAGAAATCCTCGGTTACTAAGGCAACAGAGGGTATGCCGCGTTTTGCTGTATTGATGCCGTCACGCACGGTGCCGGTGGTACAGCTGCCTCAGTGACCGTAGGCGGCAATGACCGCATCGCACTGGGCCTGAATCTCGTCAAGCATGCCGTCTGGAGCTGCGATGGATGCATTGCCCTTGTTCCAGACACGCACCTCAATACCGTCAATCAGTCGCTCCAGCTCGGTACCCACATGCCGGAGAAAATTCTCGGAATCTGGAAAGCCGTTAGCCAGCAATCCAACCACTGCGAGAGGTTTCGCGGCTAAATCGATGCCAAGGGTATAGGGATCTGCCGGCACGGCACGCTCGCCCTGCGGGTTGTGAAATTCGATCATAGGACCTCCATTGTCATACCAAACCGAAACCGCGCGTTAACGCTCGCTAGCGTTCCGCGCGGTGGTCAAGCACCACAGTAGAACAAAATCCATGGAATAAAAACGTTGCGTAGGCGCTTTAAGATGGGCTGATGTACGTCACAGAGGATCGAAGCAAACCTCAGTTCTTCAGTTGCATCAAAGGGCAACAGCCTTTATTGGATTGCGCGACCGAATACGCCAACCTGCTGCTGGACCCGCTCGGTGTACTCTTTTAAACCACCGTATTCATTCGCCACATGGGTCATCCACGTTACGGGTTGCTGATCGAACACCCCTGCCATAAAACTGGCAAGGGCAAAGTCGTAAACGCAGGGTTCATCCGCAAAGAGAAAGCCATCTCCGTGCACCGCGTCCTGCAATGCCTGCAGATCGCGTCGGGCAAAACCTTCTTGCTCTGCCTGGGTATGACGGCCCAAGCCTTGCAGGTGATACGTTTGTGTAATCTCCTTACGCGCCTGTCTGGCAATGAACCCCCGAATCGGTCTTGGGGCGATATGGAAAAACCCCTCCACGATGTTTGGGAACCACTCGTCGTCGAGCCAGCGGCTGGCTACGAAGATCCAATACAAGTGATCGTCAACTAGACGAGTCAATGCCAGTCCAACGGCGCGATCCTTGGCAGACAGACCGTCAAACACTCGACCTTGAGTGATATCGTTCAGGTATTCCACGATCAACTCTGAATCGGCGATCGTTCTGTCATCGGCAATCAAGTAGGGTAACTTGCCCTTGGGCGCCTCGCGCGGATCCGGCTGAACGTCAATGTCATAGTCCAAGCCAAGTTGCTTCATTAACATTTCCGCCTTCAAGCAGAAGGGACTGACATTTTGAAGCCCGAAAGCGCCGCCTAGCGTCACCAAGGTCAGCTTTGGCTGGCTCATCTATTTGCTCCCGTCGACGACAACGCCAGCCCCAAGCAGCGACTGGATATAGTCTTCGTCGAAGTCCAGTTCACGTAGTACGCTCAAACTGTTCGCTCCGATATCGGGCGCTCTTTGGGGGGCCTTCTTGGCCTCACCCACCATGTTGATTGGGCTGGATATGGTGAGTTCGTAATCGCCCTGAGTATCGCCGGTTTCTATGACGATGCCTGCGGCGCGAAGCTGCGGGTCCACTAACACCTCACTCATGGTTTGTACTTTCGAGTACGTAATTCCCTGATCATCTAAACGCCTCGCAGCTTCCCCATAATCGATTTGAGCAAAGGCATCAGAAATCATCTGCTGCAGATCTCCCCTGTTACGCATTGCCTGACGAATATCGCTAAAACGCTCGTCTTGGAGCCACTCTGGATGCCCCAACGCATCACAAAGCTGAGGGTATTCCCGGGCGGTATTGATCATCGTCAGCACCAAATAGCCACCGTCAGCACAGGCATAGGCGGCACTGAGCGGGTTAACCCAGCCGGCTTTCTGGCGGTGTTCTGCCAGATCATTGCCGGCAGCCACGCCTTGCAGAGCCATGGCATTAGCCCACGCGCCGTTGGCGGCCAGCGACGTGCTGACGTGACATCCCTCACCCGTACGTTCGCGCTTATACAGACCGCTCATAATCGCGCCGAACAACGCGGTAGCCGTGGAATGGTCGCCCATGCCAGGCGCGGGCATCAGCGGTGTTTGATCTGGATCGCGTACGAACTCCATCATGCCAGAGCGCGCCCACCAACCGGTGACATCAAACGCACGGCGATCGGCTTCTGGGCCATCGTCGCCGTACCCTGTGATGTGTCCATACACCAAGCGGGGATTTATGGCTTTTAGCGTTGGATAGGTCAGCTGATAGCGTTCCAGCTGGCCGCGCATGAAGTTCGTTGTCATCACATCGGCTTTTTTGATGAGTTGATGCAGCAGGGCTTGGCCCGAATCCTTACTCAGATCCAGCGCCAAGGACTCTTTGTTGCGCGAGGTCAGCAGCCAGTGATAGGGCACCGGATAACGTCCCACCAGACCGCGGTATCCGTCGCCACTGGGAGGCTCAATTTTGATGACCTTGGCGCCGAAATCTCCCAACATGGTGGCGGCTCCCGGACCGGCCAAAAATGTCGCCGCATCGACGACGATTAGGTCCTCTAAAAAATGCTCCATGACTCTCCCTCACTCTGCGCGTTTAATTCAAATCGGCTATGCGTACCGCTAACAACCAAAACACGATAAACGGTAGAGATTCATCGATTAAATTGGCGCCGCGCCTCGCTAACAATCGTTTTCGTGCTGCGCCAACACGATGAATTCTCCGGCCCCCGACACACTCACCGTAAACTGAATCGGTGCGCAGCAAACGTAACAGTCTTCGATGTAACGCTGCTCGGTTTCACTGGTATCAACCACCAACTCGTAGCTCTCGCCGCAGTAAGGGCAGTCGATGACTTGGGTATCGGTACTAAATCGCATCGCCTGAGTCTAGACGCGATCCGCTTAGCTCACCATGTTTTCTCGTACGTGAAAAATGCCAGGTGCCGGTGTAGGGTATGGCGCTTTTGCCGGAGTCAAACGTGTCCGATTTACCCTTCTGGTACACCCGATACATAGAATGCCCGTCGGATTCCGCCCGTGTCACCGTCGATAGCATCGAGATTGCTTATGAAACATGGGGCAAGGTTGGCAATCCGGGCGTTGTGCTGATTCATGGCAGCAATGCGCACTTGGAGTGGTGGCGCTTTACCGCTCCGTTCTTGGCCGATCGCTTTCGTCTCGCCGCCATCGACCTATCCGGCAACGGCAACAGCGGCTGGCGGGAACGCTATACGGGCAAGGGCTTTGCAGACGAGGTTTGGGCGGTGTGTGAGGCAGCGCAATTAGGCGAACGACCTATCGTTGTCGGCCACAGTTTCGGCGGTTTTGTCGCGCTGGAAACCGGTCATTACTACGGCGCGAATCTGGGCGGCGTTCTGTTTATGGACTTCACCGTGGCACCCCCCGAAGAATCTATGGAATGGGGCTTGCGTGTTGAACGCGAAGGGGTTGAGCCCGGTCGCAAACTACGCATCTACGATGACTTTGAAACGGCCCTGGGACGCTTTCGTTTCATCCCGGAGCAACCCGGCGTACACCCAGAGGTCCTAACGCACTTGGGTACCTACGGTCTCAAGCAGGTGCCCGACGGCTGGACATGGAAGTTTGACCCTGGCCTGTTCGATTATCTGGAAATGGGCAAGGATCAACACGACAAGCTGATGGCCTTACCCTGTAAAACCGCGCTGATGCTTGGCGAACAAAGCGAGGACGAGGGGGCGCTTTATGGCGACCACATGCTACAGGCCAGTGGCGGCACGCTGCCCGTGATGACGGTCCCCGGCACCTATCACCACCTAATGTTCGACCAGCCCATTGCCGTCGCCTCTTCCATGCAGCTGCTACTGCTGGAGTGGCAAAGACAGAACTCAGCCTCCTGACAGCTTTCAAATACAAGGCTCAGAGCGGACAAGTGTGAACTGATCCTGAGTAGGCGACATTGCCCCCGCTTGCCTGCTTACATTTGAGCGCCAATCCACTAACGTGCTTGCTGGTTGGGTGATCAAGAGTAAGAGACGGTCAATGATGAAAACTGTCTGTCGGCAGGCATCGTTCACAGTGCAGTACGCCATCGTATTTTGCACATTGGCCCTATACGCTGTGAACGGCTACGCCGCCGCACCCAACGTGCCACGCTCGCACCAGAACCCCGTGTTTTCTGGTTCGTGGGCCAATGACCGGGGCTCAGTAGTGCACCTGTACCATTCCAAGGGACTGCTCTGTGGTATTTACCAGACAAATTTGGGCCAGCCCGGCAAGGGGCAAAAGTTCCCGCTCACCGGCTTTGTCCAAGGCGATCTGATTGCCTTTACGGTGAATTTTGCCGGTTATGGCTCGATGACGAGCTAGGCAGGCCAGTTAAGCGAAGACTCAGACGGTCCTTACATTCGCACGCTCTGGCATTTTACCCGAGACGTAGAGGACGAGATGGAAGACGCCAATTTGTGGCGTTCCATCACCGCCGGTGCCAGCGACTTCCGGCCGCTAGCCAACCCACCGCTCACGAATCACCAGACTCCAGTTCTTTGCGGATCCGGGTATGCAGCGCGTCGTCGAGGATATAAAAGCGCGCAAGCGCTAACGCCAAACTCATCAGAACGATGGGCACAAAGGTCAGCATCTGCTTGATCGCCTCAAGGGTCTCCGGCGTCTGCTCTTGATTGGCGACATAACCTGCCGCGCTCAGTGCTAACGCCACGCCGGCGCCGCCAACGGCCTTACCCAGCTTTTGAAAAAAACTCGCCGATGCGTATACCGCACCATCTGCCCGCTTGCCGTGCTTCCATTGGGCGTATTCGACGGTATCGGGAATCATCGCCCAGCCGAGTACCGCCACCGGCGCACCCCCCAAGGCCACCAGGCAGCCCCAGAAAATGGTCCATTCGTGTTCGCTGGCGGGAGTCAGATAAAAACCCACACAAGACACGATAGTGAACAAAGCGCCTATTTGTATGGCTCCTGCCTTGCCAAATCGAGCCGCCAATGAGGGCACGAAGGGCAGGCCCGCAAACATCACAGCGAGGCCTAGACCAAAGAAGAAACCGATCAAGTCAGGTCGCCCGATATTGTAAGTAAAGTAGTAAATCGTGACGGTTTGGCGCACGGTAAAGCTGAGCATCCCCAAGGTGAACAATCCAATGACGATCATCAGCGGACCATTGGCAAAGACCGCCTGCATGCTGTCGCGCCAACCAAGCTGCTGCTGGGCAGGCGGCTTGATCACCTCTTCGGTGGAGAAAAAAGCCAGAGCCAAAAGCACGGTTGCGACCACTGCGAATAGGCCCATCACCGATTGGTACCCCAACGCTTCGGTCTCAAACTGTGGCACCAGTAGCGGCACACCGACCGTAACCACCACGGCACCGGCAAATGCAAAAGCCATGCGCCAAGTCGACAACTGCGTCCGCTCTTGATAATCGTTAGTCAAGCTTGCCGTCAGTGCCGAATAGGGAATCGTCACCACGGTGTAAAGAATGCCAAAGCCGATATAGGTTGCATAAGCCCACAACACCCGACCGTTTTCATTGAGGTCCGGTACGGTAAAAGTCAGCACCGTAATCGCACCCAGGGGAATCGCTCCCAACAGCAAATAGGGGCGTAAACGCCCCCATCGAGTGTTCGTGCGTTCGGCAATCGCCCCCATGATCGGGTCCGTTACCGCATCGACAATCCGCGCCACCAGCAGCACACCAGCCGCAGCCGCGGCACTGATTTCCAGCACGTCGGTATAGAAATAAAGCAAAAACGTCATGGACGAGATGAAGTATAGGTTGATACCTAAATCACCCACCGCATAACCAACACTCTTTTTCCAGCCCATCATTCAATGACTCCCGATGCACATAGCGCGGTTATCTCCTCGTCGCCCAAACCCAAATCCACCAGAATGTCGATACCGTCGGCTCCGGGATCCGGGGCTGCTCGCTCCAGTGAAGGAGCGTGCGGGAACTTCGACAAATTGATCGGGCTGCGCACAAGGTCAAGGTCACCCATTTCAGGGTGAGGGGTTGGCACCACCATGCCCAAGTGTCTGACTTGGGCATTGTCGAAGGCTTCTTTGATGGTGTTGATCGGCCCGCAAGGCACGCCCGCCCCGTTCAGCTCCTGTACAAGCTGGGCCACGGTAAACCTGCAGGTTACCGCGTTCATATCCCGTTTGATTTGATCTCGATGGCGAGTCCGGCTGCCAATGCTTTGATAGTCAGGATGCTCATACAGCGCCGTAGCATTCAGAGCATCACAGAAGCGCTGCCACATTTGGCCGCCAAATGCCGCGATATTGACGAATCCGTCCTTGGCCTCAAACATTCCCATGGGCACTTGGGTCGGGTGGTCATTGCCCTGCTGAACGGGCTCCTCGCCACTCATGGTGTAGCGAGCGCCTTGGAAATCCAGCTTAGACATCATGGCTTCGAGCAAGGAGGTATGGACCCACTGGCCCTCGCCTGTCCGCTCTCGGTGCAGCAGGGCAAGCAAGATTCCTTGCCCAAGAAACATCCCTGCCGAGGTATCTGAAATGGCGATGCCCACGCGCATTGGTCCTTGTTCCGGCTCACCGGTAATCGACATCAAACCGCTCATACCCTGAATGATCTGGTCTACCCCCGGCCGCTCACTGT
>JAACDS010000053.1 GCA_009936895.1 Pseudomonadota bacterium | reverse complement strand
GGCGATGCGGTCTTGACCGCGGAAAGTTTCGCACTCCTCAGAGATGCGGGAAGATATCTGAAGGCACTTGATCAGCAAGGAGATGGCGCGAAACTGCCGGCACTGACCCCGTTGCGTACTGCTCTGGCGGGCCTAGTGGTCGAGCTGGATGCTCAGCCGATTGAGACGTTAGGGCGCTGGGATCGGTTGCTTGATGATCTCGATCAAACCAGTGAAGTCGCTGATCAGCGAAGTGGTTTCCAGCGGGTATACGATTATGGTGTCGAACTGGGCTGGAACGATGTCATAGAAATTTGCGGCGCCCAGAACAATTTGTTGGATCGTTTGCTCGATGGAACCTTGGTGATTGCTTTGGAGCATTACCGCGTCTTGACGGATGCCAAGCTGTTGCTGCGAGACCTCAGTGCTCCAGAAGCCGGCGATGGCTCGTTCAAATCGTCACAAATTGATGACTTATCTTATGAGCGGGTGATTGAGCGAGCGGATGTGTTGGCTTCTGGGGGTGAGTTTGATCTGGCGGCTGATGAAGATTCGCAAACGATGGAGGCGACAATCAAACTCACAGCCGTGCTGGATATGCTGCCCGGTTTACTGGAAGGGGTGCGCAACGAAGTGGCGGGTGATGCAGCCGATTCCTCTTTGGATCACAGCCTAGAGAAGCTTGGTCAGGCCGTTCAAGCGCTCCAGGAAAAATTGCCCAACTAGCCCGGCCATCCCCGAGCCTGCTGAACCAGAGCGATGCCAACCGCTGGCATGGTCTCCGCACGCAAGATGGTACGGCCCAGTCGATAAATCGCTGCGTGTTTGTCTTGGAAGAGGTGTTTCTCCTCGTCGTTCCAACCACCCTCTGGGCCCACAAAAATCAGGGGGTTGTTCGCCTCCAATCGTGGCGGCATCGGGTCTCCCTCGGGTTCGAACGCGATGAGCTGAACCTCGCCGGTCCGTTGTTCTAAACAGTCGGCAACGGTTCGGGGCTCGTGCAAGCTTGGCAGCCAGAGTTGACCGCACTGTTCGCAGGCGGAGGCGATAATGCGCTGCCAGTGGTCCAGCTTTTGCTCAAGGCGCTCCTGTTTCAGGGTCAGATTGCTGCGCGCGCTTTGCAGCAGCCAAATGCGTTGTGCGCCGAGCTCGGTTGCCTGTTGAATGGCTCGATCCATGGCCTGACCCTTGAGCAAGGCGATGGTCAGCGAAGGCGCATTTTCGGGTTTGGCGACGGCAGACGGGCGTTCGAGCACCTCGACCTTAGCCCGGCGCTGATGGGCATGACTGACCTTGCAGCGGTACAAACCTCCCACCCCGTCAAAGATGTCCAGTTCGTCACCTTCGCCCATTCGCAGTGCTCGGCATAGGTAGTTCGATCGCTCGGCGTCCAGCTGCAGGGTGTCACCGGCGGCGTGCGCTCCGGCAATGTAAAAGCGGTTCAAGCGTGACACTTCAATGGGTCCCCTAGTGTTCGGGGAATCCCAAATTACGGCAAATTTGGCTGCTCGCTCCCCATCGGTTCAGTGTGTAGAAGTGTAGCCCAGGCGCGCCCATTTGCAGCAATTTCTCACACAGGCCGGTGACAACCTCCACACCGAAAGATACCAAGCCTTGTTCGTCATCGGCATAACCTGCCATGGACTTACTCAGCCAGCGAGGAATGTCGGCGCCAGCCTTGGCGCTGAATCGCTGTAGCGCATCGAGGTTAGTTATGGGCATAACGCCCACATGAATGGGGATGTTTACACCGGCTTTTGCGCAGCGTTCTATGAAGTATCCATAGGCGTCGGTTGAATAAAAATACTGGGTGATTGCGGAACTTGCCCCTGCATGAACCTTGGCCGCGAAGTAGCGAATGTCCTCCTCCGCTGACGCGGAATCCGGGTGTATCTCGGGATAGGCGGCGACGCTCAACTCGAATTGTCCGGGAAAGCGTTGATGCAGTTGTTCGACCAGATCCTTTGCGAATACGGTGCGATGGTTGCCGTCCGAGGGCTGGTCTCCTCGAAGACACAGAATTCGCTGAATCCCGAGGTGTTGATAGCGCTCAACGAGCCTGTCGATTTCCTCATCCGTGCTGCCACCGACGGAGAGGTGGGGTACTGCATTGGCTCCTGAACGAATGAGCTTTTCCACCAAGGCTTGTGTGCCCTCCCGGGTAGAGCCGCCGGTACCGGATGTGACGGAAAAATAATCCGGACGAAATGCCGAGAGTCGAGACGCCGTACCGTTAATCAGTCGGTCGATACCTGCCTCGTCCTTTGGAGGAAAAAACTCGAAACTCAAGGAAGAAGGGGCTTTGGTGTCGTTTGCATGACTCATGATGGGTTCCTAGGAACCCATCACGTCGAGTTCCTGCAGTTAAGAGATAGCGGCGGCCAGTGCGTCAGCTTTGTCCGTGCGCTCCCAGGTGAAGTCGTCACCGGTGCGACCGAAGTGCCCGTAGGCGGCAGTTTGCTGATAGATGGGGCGTTTGAGGTTCAGCATCGCGATAAGTCCCTTTGGCCTCAAATCAAAGTGTTCACGGACAAGTTGAATTATTTCGTTGTCACTGACCTTGCCGGTGCCATAGGTATCGATGCTGATCGATGTCGGCTCCGAAACGCCGATGGCGTAGCTCACCTGAATTTCGCAGCGCTGGGCAAGACCCGCCGCGACGATATTTTTTGCGACATAGCGACCCGCATAGGCCGCAGAGCGGTCCACCTTGGAGGGGTCTTTGCCAGAAAATGCGCCACCGCCATGTCGCGCCATGCCGCCGTAGGTGTCGACAATGATTTTGCGTCCGGTCAGTCCGCAGTCCCCGACGGGACCACCAATAATGAATTGGCCGGTGGGGTTGATGTGGAACTGGGTGTCACTGGATATCCAGTTGGCTGGCAGTACGGGTTTGATGACTTCTTCCATTACCGCTTCGCGCAGTGTGGCTTGATCCACATCAGGCGAATGTTGAGTCGATAGCACGACGGCATCAATACCCACGGGCTTGCCGGCCTCGTCGTAGCGAAAGGTCAGTTGGCTCTTCGCATCTGGGCGCAGAAACGGCAGGCTGCTGCGACGGGCCTTGGCCTGTTGTTCGACCAATCGATGCGAATACACGATGGGCGCAGGCATCAGCACATCGGTTTCGTCCGTGGCGTACCCGAACATGAGGCCTTGGTCCCCGGCGCCCTGCTCGTGATCATTGGATTCGTCCACACCCATGGCAATGTCCGAACTTTGTTGCCCGAGTGCGTTAACGACGGTGCAGGCTTCTGGGTCAAATCCGATTTCCGGGCCGTCATAACCGATGCGTTCAATGACGGATCGGGTCAGTTTGTCGAAATCCACGACGGCATCGCTCCGAATTTCGCCGGCCAGAATGACGATGCCGGTTTTGATCATGGTTTCGCAGGCAACCCGTGATTCACTGTCTTGGGCCAACATGGCGTCGACTACTGCATCAGAGATTTGATCCGCCACTTTGTCGGGATGACCCTCAGAAACGGATTCAGAGGTGAATAGAGACTGGTTGGACATTTTGGCTCCAAGACCCTCTCTCGAGGGCAAGTTATCGAGGCAGCGATACTACTGGATATCATTTGCGGGG
>JAACDS010000350.1 GCA_009936895.1 Pseudomonadota bacterium | reverse complement strand
GCTGCGGGTAATGCCCATGAAGGGGCACAGGCCCAGAAACTGGGCCAATACAAAGTTATTAACCAGCAATGCGCCAAACAAAATGAGGCCCAGTTCGGTCATTGCCGAAAGCCGCGCTTACTTCACGTCCATGCCGGGTTCCGCTCCGCTGTCCGGCGACAACAAGAAGATATCGGAATCTCCGGGACCGGCAGCGAGCACCATGCCTTCTGAAACGCCAAAGCGCATTTTGCGTGGCGCCAGATTCGCCACCACGACGGTGAGGCGGTTCACTAGGTCTTCGGCTCGGTACGCGGCCTTAATGCCAGAAAACACCTGCCGCTGATGGTCGCCAACGTCTAGGGTCAGCTGCAGCAGTTTGTCGGCGCCTTCTACGGGTTGGGCGTCAATAATACGCGCTACCTTAAGCTGTATTTTCATGAAGTCGTCGATGCCGATGACGTCGCCGCCGCCGGTTGCTTCTGCGGTCTTGGTTGCCGGTTCCTCGGTTGGTTCAGTGTCCGGCACTTTCGAGGCTTCGATCATTTTTTCGATTTGGGATGTCTCGATACGCTGCAGCATTGGCTTGAACTTGTGAATGGTATGGCCCAGCAGTGGCGCCTCGGCGTCGGACCAAGTCAGGGGTGGCGTATTCAAAAACGCTTCCGCTTTTTCGGCAGTGCTTGGCAGCACGGGCTTTAAGAAAACGGCCAGACAGCGGAACATGTTGATGCCTTGGCTGCACACCAGTTGCACCGCATCACGCTGTTCGGGATCCTTGGCCATATTCCATGGTTCGTGTTTGGCAATGTACTGATTCGCCGCGTCTGCTAACGACGTGATTTCGCGCATGGCCTTGGCTGTGTCCCCCTGTTCGAACAAGGCAGCAATAGGCTCGACCTGAGCGTGGAACTGATTCATCAGTTCGGGATCGTGGACTTGGTCGGCCAGCACCCCGTCGAACTGTTTCACGAGGAAACCCGCCGTGCGGCTGGCGATGTTGACCACCTTGCCGACCAAGTCCGAGTTTACTCGCGCGGCAAAATCTTCCAGATTGAGATCCAGGTCGTCCACGGAGCCATTGAGCTTGGCGGCATAATAGTAGCGCAAGTACTCGGGGTTCAAATGCTCCAAATAGGTTTTGGCGAGAATGAACGTGCCGCGAGACTTGGACATCTTGGTGCCGTCCACGGTCAAAAAGCCGTGGGCATGTATCTTGGTTGGCGTACGGAAGTTCGCGCCATCCAGTACCGCTGGCCAGAACAGAGCATGAAAATTGACGATGTCCTTGCCGATAAAGTGATGCACTTCAGCGCTGGAATCTGGTGCCCAGAAATCATCAAAGTTCAGGTCCTCGTGCCGATCACACAGGTTCTGAAAACTGGCCATGTAGCCAATGGGGGCATCCATCCAGACATAGAAGTACTTATCGGTGGTGCCGGGAATGGTGAAGCCGAAATACGGGGCGTCGCGGGAAATGTCCCAGGCGCGCAGTCCGTCGTCCAGCCACTCGGACAGTTTGTTGGCGATTTCGGTTTGTACCGCGTCGCTGCGAGTCCACGTTTTGAGGAATTCTGTGTATCGGGCCAGATCAAAAAAGTAATGGTCCGATCCACGCAGCTCGGGCGTGGCCCCGGAAAAAATGGATTTTGGATCAATCAGCTCGTTGGCGTTGTAGGTCGCGCCGCAGGCTTCGCAGTTGTCGCCGTACTGATCGGGTGTTTTGCAGCGTGGGCAGCCGCCCACGACGAAGCGGTCGGCCAAAAACAGGCCTTTTTCTGGGTCGTACAGCTGCTCCACTTGTTCAGTGAAGATCAACCCAGCTTCCTGCAGTCGTGTGTAGATCAACTCGGAGTAGTGCTGATTTTCTGGCGAATGCGTGGAGTAATAGTTGTCGTGATTGATCAGGAAACCCTGAGAGTCGGCCACATGCAGTTGCCGCATGCTCTCTACCAGGGTTTCTGCCGTTACGCCTTCTTGCTCCGCCTTGATCATGGTGGCGGTGCCGTGGGTGTCATCGGCGCAAACGTAAATCGCCTGATGGCCGCGCATGCGTTGAAAGCGCACCCAGATGTCGGTTTGGATCTGCTCGAGCACATGACCCAAGTGGATTGGGCCGTTGGCGTTGGGCAGTGCGCTAGAGACTAAAATGCGACGTGACATGCTGAGCCTGAGTTGTTTTGTGGTCGATAAATTGGCGGCAGCAATATACCGCGCCTAGGGCCATAAGTGCAGTAACTATCCCCTAAACAAGCGTTCCCCGGCTCGGATTTAGCCGAGGCGATAGATTCGCTCGGCGGTGCCGTAGAAAAGCGCGTGCTGCTCTGCGGCCGAAAACTCTTTCGCAATTTTCTTCATAGCGTTCCAATACACGTCGTAGGACAACGACAGTTTGTCGACAGGGAAATTGCTCTCAAACATGCATCGCGACGGACCAAAGGCGTCAATCGTGTGCAGGTAATAGTCCCGGTGGGCGGCCACAACCTCATCTGAGGTTGGTGGTCGGTCTTGCTGGTGCCAGCCGAACCCGTTTACTGGCATGGCCAAGCCACCAATTTTCACCACGACGTTGGGGCGCTCGGCCATGCGGCTGATGCCCAACTTCCATTGGTCAAACACGGTGGCCATATCGCCAGCAAAATCACCGACACCGCAGGGTGTGCCAAAGTGATCTAGGACGATGGTTGTGTCGCTGCAGGCCGTGGCTAAATCGGTAAACGCATCGTGTTGAAAATGGTAGTGCCAGGAATCGTAGCTGTAGCCGTGCTCGCCCAGCAAAGCAACGCCGCGCCGGAAAGCGTCGCGACTGAACAGATCTGCGTGGGGTGTGGCGTTCATCCAGCCAAGGTTTTTGCCCGGGTCGTGGGCCCCGCCATGCCGAATCCCCTTGAACAAACCGTCGCCGGCCGCCTCGTGCGCCCGCAAGGTTTCTTTGAGCAGTCCGACATCCATATCCAGATGTGCGTGTGCGACGATGCCTGCGATTTCTGCCTTGCCGTGCATGGCACTGGCCGAGGCTGTAGCCCTCACGAATTCGGTTTCGCCAACAGGCTTCAGGTGATTGGGGCCGGAGTCACGATATTCTGCTCCACACTCTATGAAAACGGTCTTGACGATGTTATGGCCAGACTGAGTGTCTTCCCAGAGATCTGCTAGTACATATTCGGGCAAGCCGCTGGTTCGCCAAAGGTGGTGGTGGGGGTCAATGATTTCTCGTGCAGGGTCTAGAATTTCCTCGCGGCTTTGATTCAGCCATGCTCGCTGACGTTCCTTGGTTAATGCCATCCGGTGCTCTCCTCTCAAGTTATTTCTTCGCGTAACGCAAGCGAACAGCGAGCCGCGTCGTTTACGTGAATTGTTTTATTGGCGTGCTGATGCGCTCAATCCGCTGAACTACTGATCAACTCAAACAGATCGTCATAGTCCGCCAGCGTGTGGGTGTCGTCCCGCTGGGCTGTGCGCGCGAGAATCAATTCGTCTGCCACGCCCTCATATTCTTTAATGCGCGCGGCACATTGCGCCACAGTGCCCGTGATCGTCATGGTGTCGACCACCGCGTCGGGCACCAAATCGATGGCTTCGGCCAATCTGCCCGCCGGGACTAACTGCGT
>JAACDS010000349.1 GCA_009936895.1 Pseudomonadota bacterium | reverse complement strand
TCCATCCCGAGAGGGGTTCGCGGTGTGCAATACACCAGAACTTGGACAGGTACCGGAGGTGCTTATGAAGATTCACGATTTTCATCGCCGTAAGGTGGCGAGCGAAAAAATTTCAATGGTTACGTGCTATGACTACTGGTCAGCACAGCTGCTCAACGATTCCGAACTGGACACATTGTTGGTTGGCGACAGCCTTGCCATGGTGATGCATGGTTATAGCAGTACCGTTCATGCAACGGTTTCCATGATGGCTACTCATATTGCGGCGGTACGTCGCGGTGCGCCGGATAAATTCATCGTTGGTGACATGCCTTTTTTGGCTGCCAGACGCGAGCGAGGCGAAGTGCTCGATGCGGTAAGCGAGCTTATGCAGGCGGGTAGCAACGCGATCAAAATTGAAGGTGCTGCGGGTCAGCTCGACACCATCGCCCACATCGTGGAGTCCGGTGTGCCCGTGATGGGTCATTTGGGTCTGACACCGCAGTCGGTGGAAGGACTTGGTGGCCACAAGGTGCAGGGCCGAACAGAGTCTGAAGCGGAAAAAATCTATCGCGACGCATTGGCGCTGCAGGAAGCCGGCTGTTTTGCCTTGGTGCTCGAATGCGTGCCGCAAAATCTGGGGCGACAAATCACCAACAGCTTAGATATTCCAACGATTGGTATTGGTGCTGGAGTCTACACCGACGGCCAGGTACTGGTGCTGCAGGATATGCTGGGAATGCAGCCTAGCTTCAAGCCTAAGTTTCTGCGCCACTATCTTGATGGTCATGCTCAACTGAGCAGCGCGGTGAATGCTTTTCATCAAGACGTGACAGCGGGCGCGTTCCCGAATTGCGAAGAGGTTTATCGGTGAAAATCCTGCGTTGTATGGCCCAGTGGCGCGAGCTGCGGGCCAGCCTGAGCGGCCGCATCGGATTCGTGCCGACCATGGGAGCCTTGCATCAAGGCCACCTATCCTTGCTGCAGGCCAGTGCGACAGACAATGATCTGACCGTGTTGTCGATTTACGTCAATGCCACCCAGTTCAATGATCCCAACGACTTTGCGAAGTATCCAAGCACGCTAGAGGACGATTTGGCTCAGGCCGAAGCCGCTGGGGTTGATGTGGTCTTGCTGCCTGACTACGAACAGATGTATGCCGATGGTTTTCGATACCAGTTAACCGAGAATGAGTTTTCAACACAGTTATGCGGTACCGACAGGCCAGGACACTTTACCGGGGTGCTTACGGTGGTGATGAAGCTGTTGAATCTGGTGCGGGCTGATCGAGCGTACTTCGGCCTCAAGGATTACCAGCAATACACGTTGATCCGAGACATGTGCGCGACGTTCTTTATGTCCACAGAAATCGTGGGCTGTAACATTGTGCGGGAGGCTGACGGATTGGCCCTGTCATCTCGTAACAGGCTGTTGGGCCTGGAAGCTCGCCAGTTGGCCGGTCGGTTCCCCCGACTGCTTGCCGAGGCCGCATCCGACGAGCAGGCATGTTTGAGCCTGCAAGCCGCGGGTATGCAGGTGGCCTATGTGAAAAGTGTTGGCCAACGTCGATGTGGCGCCGTCGTAGTTGGCGAAGGCACCGATGCGGTTCGACTGATTGATAACGTGCCGTTGGATAGACCGTTTGATGGGCGCAAGGTGAAGGAAGTACACGCATGATCTTGGTGCTCGATGTCGGCAACAGTCAGATTTTCTGCGGCGTATTTTCCGGCGATGAGTTGATCAGTCAGTTTCGTTACGCGTCGACCAGCCGTGGCACGTCAGACGAAATAGGCGTGTTTTTACGTAGCGCATTGCGGGAAAACGGTGTCGACCCTGAGGTCGTCAAAACCGTCGCAATCTCCTCCGTCGTGCCGGAAGTGAATTACACGCTGCGCTCTTGCTGCCAAAAGTACTTTGGTATTGAACCCATGATTTTGCGCCCGGGTTTGAAAACCGGTTTGAAGATCGCTTACAAAGATCCCAAGGAAGTCGGCAGTGACCGCATTGCCGATGCGATGGGCGCGATAAAACTGTTTCCAAACAGAAATTTGATCGTGGTGGATTTCGGTACGGCGACCACGGTGTGCGCCATCACCAAGGATCGCGTGTTCCTTGGGGGCAACATCATGCCCGGCATTCGTCTAGCCATGGAAGCCTTGGAGGCCAAAACCGCCAAGCTCCCCTCCGTTGAGATCAAACCGACACGGACGGCTGTCGGTAAAACCACGATAGAAAGTATTCAAAGCGGCCTCTACTGGAGCAATGTGGGCATGGTGCGCGAGTTGGTCTCGCGCATCAGTGCCGAGGTATTCGGCGATGAATCCCCCTTGGTGATTGCCACGGGAGGGTTCTCCAATCTGTTTCATCGCGAGGATCTCTTTGATCACGTGGTATCCGATTTGATCCTCGTGGGCCTTATCGAAGCCTTACGGCTCAACGGCTATCTCGACGATTAACCGGAATGGGTGAACCGGGTCAGTCGGCCTTGCCGTACAAGCTCTGCAAGCGGCGCATGCCCTTGAGCCAGCGGTCGTAGTCGGCTGTTTTGCGCTGCATGTATTCGGCCACTTCTGGGTGCGGTAGGACCAAAAAACGCTCCTCTCGCAAAGTCTCAACCACCGCAGTAACGGCGTCTTCGGGTTCGATCATGCCATCGACCCCCGCGACACCCGGGCCTCTGGCCGTCATGGCCGTGCGAACGGCCTGAGGACACAGTACCGAAACCTTGATGCCCTGGTCGCCGTAGGTGATGGACAACCATTCGGCTAAGGCAACCGCAGCGTGTTTGGTAACAGCGTAGGTTGCGGAGCCAATTTGGCTGAGCAGGCCGGCGGCAGATGCGGTATTGAGCAAGTAGCCACCGCCGCGCGCGATCATGCGAGGCACTAAGTGTTTGGCGGCCCAGACATGGGACATGGTGTTCACCTCCCAAATGGTTTGCCATACCTCGTCGGATTCAAAGATGTCTTTGCCAATACCGATTCCTGCGTTAGAGCAAAACAGATCGATGGGCCCGAATTGACCCTCGGTGTCGTCGATGAGGTTGATAAGGTCCTGTTCTTTGCGCACATCCACCGCATGGCCGACGCTGCCAATTTCCGCTGCAACGGCCTTGGCACCATCACCGTTCAGGTCCGCCACGACGACTTTTTTTGCGCCTTCTTGGGTAAAACGTCGGCACATTTCACGGCCAATGCCGCTGGCGCCGCCGGTCACGACGATGATTTTGTCTTTGAGTTCCACTGCATTTCCTTGAGTTCTTCTTAGATCGCTAGACGAACGGTAGTCCGTGTTTCGAGGCTCAACATAGACGTTTAGCCGAGTGGATTCTATAGTGCCTTGGGACGGGATTTATCGTGTGCACGGGAGCGTAAAACGATTGAACAGACATAAGAATCAGGCCGTGCCTTTGCCAGCCAATGCCGATCGCTATGGTTGGGTTATCGTGGGCGCCATGATGCTGGTGCAAACGGTGAGTTCGGGACTGGGCTTTTACAACATGTCGGTTTACATCAACCGGTTATCGGCAGAACTTGCTGCGCCGGTTGCACAAATTTCCTTTGCCGTAAGCCTGTTCTTCGTCGTTGGCGGCGTTGCGGGTTTGTATGTCGCCACTTTGCTCAACCGTTATCAGGTGCGCACGGTCATGATCTTTGGGGCGCTGATATCCGGATTCGCCCTGGGCGTGGTTGGATTGGCTTCCGAGGTCTGGCATCTCTACGCGCTCTTTACCCTATTTGGCATTGGCAACGCGGGCATCTCGGTTGTAATTTGCACCACGATAATTACCCAATGGTTTCCCGGTCCCCAACGATCCATGGCCTTGGCATTGGCTTCGACGGGATTGTCCTTGGGTGGTGTAGTGCTCACCCCTTTTTCTGCCCATCTGATGAACACACAAGGTGTGGCGGATACCATGCCATTGCTTGGGTTGCTGCTGGTTGTTTTTATTCTGCCGCTCGCTTTGCTGATGCGTCAGGCCCCGGGGTCGCAGATACAGGTCAGCGCTGAGGCGACGCTGAACAATACGGCTTTGCTGAAGTCGGCCGTGGGCAGCCGCTTCTATGTGCTCATGGCGTCGGCCTATGTTCTGATCATGGCGGCTCAAGTCGGCGGCATTGCGCACCTCTACAGCCGGGTGTCGCAAATTGCCGATTTTCAAACCGCGGCCTACGCGGTTCAGGCGCTGTCGATTTGCAGTATCAGCGGTCGATTTTTCGGTGGCTGGTTGGTGACCCGCATTCCCATCCGCTGGTTCGCGCTGGGCAATCTGTGCTTGCAGGCCCTAGGTCTGACCTGCATCGCCTTTGCCTCGAACGGAACCTTGGCGGTTGTGGCCGCAGGCTTGTTTGGTCTGAGTGTTGGTAATCTGCTGATGACTCAGCCCCTGTGGCTGGCCGAGGTTTATCCCACGGCGATATATGCGCGAGTCTTTGCCCGAGCAAATGCTATCAGCGTTCTAGGGTTGGCTTTCGGACCCTATGGCATGGGTTTGATTTTTGATGCGGTGCGGGGAACGACCTATGTTTATTCCTACTTGGCCGGGGTGATGTCCTCTCTGATCGCGCTGACTATCGTAGTCGTGGCAAGTGCCGGGCCCCGGTTGCTGTCTTACCGGGATGTCACCCCGGATCAACAAAACTCGACTGTAGGCTAGGAGGTCTTTTGCTTTCACGATGCTCTTTATTACCAAGCCGGGGTCTACTCGTAACGGTCTTGGTGCTTGGTCTATGTTTCAGCGGCGCTGTGCTAGGCCAGAGCGCTTTGCCAGACCACCGCATGATGCCCGTGGCATTTCCTCAGGCCGTGCCTTCGTCAGATCCAGACGGCAGCTCTCGACCCTTGCCAAGTCTGGCGGATATGCTTGAACGGGTGAATCCTGCCGTCGTGAATATCGCCACCCGGTCCGTCGTGCGTGAGAGCAATCGACTGTTGGAAGACCCATTCTTCCGTCGTTTTTTCAACGTACCTAAAAGTCGTCAGCGTTATCGCCGCACTCAGAGCGCGGGCTCGGGTGTGGTGGTTGATGCGGCGGCGGGCTATATCGTCACCAATGCGCATGTCGTAAAGAATGCAGACGAAATCAGCATCGGCGTATCGGATGGCCGCACATTACAGGCGACACTGATAGGTCTGGATCCGGAAGTGGATCTGGCGTTACTGCAGGTGCCCGCTGAGGATCTGACCGACATCGACTATGCAGACAGTGCCCGGCTGCGGGTCGGTGACTTCGTCGTGGCCATCGGCAATCCTTTTGGGCTCAACCAAACCGTCACCTCGGGAATCATCAGTGCTCTGGGCCGCAGCGGACTGGGTATTGAGGGGTATGAAGATTTCATTCAAACCGATGCGTCTATCAATCCTGGCAATTCTGGCGGCGCGCTCGTGGATTTGAACGGCCGGTTAGTGGGCATCAATACCGCCATTTTCGCTCCCTCCGGCGGCAACATTGGTATCGGCTTTGCGATTCCGGCCAATATGGTCAGTGCGGTGACGGCCCAGCTGATAGAAAAGGGTGAGATCAAACGCGGCTTCGTGGGTGCCATCGTGCAGCCCTTGAATCGTGAGCTTGCCAAGGCCTTTGGCGTGATCTCTGGGGAAGGGATTCCCCAAGGCGTGGTGGTAGTGGATGTACAGGGTGGCAGTTCGGCAGAACAGGCCGGGTTGGAACCCGGAGATGTCATCGTCCAAATGGACGGTAACCCCATCATGAGCGTGGCAGACTTTTCAGCTCAGGCGGCTGTGATGTTCATCGGTGACGAAGTCGAGGTGCGCTACGTCAGGCAGGGTGAACAACGCAAGACGACTCTGCGCATTGTGGCGGACCAGCAGCAGGCCATCGCTGGCAAAAGTCTGGCCCCCTGGCTACGAGGCGTGCAGCTGCAGAACCTGCGTGAAGACGGTGAGATCATGCCCGGTGCTGGCGTAGTCGCAACGGAAGTGAACGCGCGCAGCCCGGCCTACGGTTTCGGCCTGCGTGCGGGCGATGTGATCGTGGCGGCTAACCGTGTTGTCGTCGAGGATATTGCGGGTTTGAGAGAGGCTGTGCGCCGTGACGCCAGGCAGCTGTTGCTGCGGATATTTCGCAACGGCCGCTTCTACTATGTGGTGATTCGTTAACCGACGAATCAGGCAGGATGGCGCGACAGATAAGGGCTATGGCGCACACTCGGTGGTACTATCCTCAAACGTCGAAGGTCGACAGGTAAAACAAGGATACGTCGCTTATGGTGCTAGTGGGTCTGGGTTCAAATCAAGGCGAATCAACGGATATTGTTGTGGCGGCGATCCATGCGCTAGTGGCCTTTGCTCAACCAGATACCTTGCGCAGCTCGCAGTTGTTCCGCACGTCGCCGGTGAATTGCCCGCCGGGATCCGGAGATTTTGTCAACGCGGCTGTCGTGTTTGAGGCCTTGGCAGATTTGCAGCCGGAAGCGCTGTTGGCAGAGCTGAAGAATCTCGAACAGGTGTTCGGGCGAGCGGAAAAATACCAGCGCAATGCGCCGCGAGAACTCGATCTGGACTTACTCCTGTTCGATCAGCAGACTCGTGATACCGAGGTATTTACCCTGCCGCATCCGCGCGCGGTGGACCGGTTATTCGTGCTTAAACCGGCGGCTCAATTGCTTCCCGATACCATTTGGCCTGGCATGGATGCGTCCATCGCCGGGCTCTTAAACGAGCTTGAAACCGATGAAGAAGTGTATGCGCTGGAGGAGCTTCCTCCTTTTTGCATCGTTGCTGGTTAGCAGCGCAGCCCAGGCCTACCCGGGCGAACTGCACCAGCAGCTCACCTTTCTGGCCGCCAAACAGCTCAGCCGCTGTGATGCCATTTGGTCGCCGTCACAGGACCTGCTGGTGGATCAGTCATTATTGGCTATGCACGGGCCGATTGGCCGGCTATCCGCGTTGGATATGCGTTATGTCGTGCGGGCCAACGTCGCTCGATCAAAGAGTAATTTTTTTGGTCGTATGTTCCGTTGGAACTATTTCGATTTAGCCAGTGACAATAACGAAACGGTCCTAGGCATGTTCGACACGCGTTTCAACTCGCGATTCGTGGCGATAAGTGATCAACTGTTCAACGCGTCGGAGAAACGGGATCGTCTTGAGGCGTTCGGTGAGGTGTTGAGTTTTTTGCAGGATGTTTCCATGCCCTCACGAGTAGTGCCGGTGTTTACCGGTCGCTGGTGGGCATTTTCCCTGAATGATCGATTCGACCGTTACTCCATTGATGAATCTCGCGTAGAAGAAGAGATCGCAGGTGTGTGCCAAGAGGTTGCTGAACATTTGAAAGAATTTGATGGTCAAGATGAGCGGACGAGCTTAAGACGTCTGCTGGGTCAAACCGCCCGAAGTACCATGGCCGCCGTGAACAGCGACATCGTGGGTATGCCGGCAAGCTGGACATCGTTCTGGCAACCTTCTGAAAAAGAACCCGGCGGTGCTTTTGGTGAATACGGCGTAGCGGGCAATGAGTTTGGCAATCGCGTGGAGTTTCGTTGCGGTTCCAAGGACGATCCCAAAATGCGTTGTCTGTTGTTGAAGGACGATCCCCTCTACCAAGAATTCGCGTTCGATCGCCACAACGAGGCCGTCACTGCCACCATGCTAGCGATGTTACTCGTGCAGCGGCAGCTATGCACCTGCACCTGGGCATCACACCCTGGCGGCTTAACCCGCTTTCTGCTGCCAGTATCGGCGAGCAGGCTGCCTTCGCGGAGCAGCACGGTTATCAGTCCTTTTGGCTGCCGGAAAATCATTTCGGCGAAGGCGCTCTGCCGGATCCACTGATGTTACTGGCCAGCGCAGCAACGACGACGCAACGAATCCAGCTCGCAACAACATCCTACCTTTTGACCCTGCGCAACCCGCTGCAAGCGGCGGAACAGGTGGCTGTGCTGGATCAACTCAGCGGTGGCCGCGTGCTGCTGGGTGTTGGCCGTGGTTATGCGCCGGAAATGTTGCGCGCCTTCCATGTGCCCGTAGCGGAAAAGCGCCGGATCTTTCCCTGGACATTGGATTTGATGCAACAAGCGTGGCAGGGAGAGGCGATTTCTCTCGACGGGAATCCCGACAATGCGGTAACGGTATATCCGTTGCCGGTGCAACAGCCCTATCCGCCGATTTGGGTGGCGGCATTTGGTCCTAAGGCGCTGGCTCAGGCGGGTCGTATGGGGCTGCCGTATTTGTCATCGCCCATGGAGGGTATCCGGACTCTGGTCGATAACTACGCCCAGCACCGCCAAGCCTCGGTCGAAGAGGGGGTTTCGCCTGCGGACATCGTCCCCGTGATGCGCACGGTTTATGTGAGTGACGACGCGGCGGAAGTTGCCGAACTGCGCCAACGGGTAGACAGCGAAACAGAAAATGCCCGGTTACAACCCGGTGAAGGTGTCGATGATTGGACGCTTATTGGTGATCCGGCCTACGTTCGCGACGGCATACAGCGCTATCAGGAACGTTTGGGTATGACGCACATGGTAGTGACCCGCCTGCGTTTGCCGGGATTGACCGAATCACAGCTTCGGGCCAGCGTCGCGCTTCTTGCGGAAACTGTGGCTGCGAGCAGCTGAAACGCGGCATCGAAAAACGGCGGTTGAGAACGTAATATGAAAACGTTCGCGTTTAGACGAACATCATCTGAGGGGGAAAAATGAGCTATCGAATTTTGTGGCCTGCCATGCGTTGGCCAGACGGGCGTCATATTGAGGAGTCCAGTGTGGCCGGGCACAGGGCGGAATTTTGCGAGCGCTACACCGACGTCACTGACGAGCAATGGGCGAACTGCGACGCCGTGGTCAGTGTGAACGACATTCCCGAGGAATATCGTCAGAAGATGACCAAGTGTAAAATTTTCGTCACACCCAAGGTGGGTTTCGACAATATTGACGGTAAGGCTTGGGCAGAAATGGGCATTCCATTGTGTAATGTGCCCGATTACGGCACTCAGGAAGTCGCAGATCATGCTATGGCCTTGATGTTGTCGCTGATGAAAGGCATCACGTTCCATACCCGTGAACTTAAGCAAGACCCGCGCGGCTTATGGCGCCCGGCGCTTAACCCTTTTGGGAAGCGGCTTTCCGCCTGCACCTTTGGCGTCGTGGGACTTGGTCGTATTGGTACCGCCGCCGCGCTGCGGGCAAAAGCCTTTGGCATGGATGTGGTCATGTACGACCCTTACCGCGAAAACGGCGCGGAACTGGCGGTGGGCATTCGTCGAGCGCACTCGTTGGAGGATTTGTTTGGCCAGTGTGATGTGGTGAGTTTGCACCTGCCGCTGTCGTCGGCGACTGAAAGGCTGATTAACGCCGAGGTGCTTTCCCATGCCAAGCCGGGTTTGATTTTAGTCAACACCGCACGTGGCCCCATCATTGATTTAGACGGGCTGTATGAAGCGCTGCGCGCTGATCACATTCAAGCCGTCGGTTTGGACGTGTTGCCTGAAGAGCCAGCAAATCCGGATCACCCGCTGATCAAGGCCTGGGCCGCAGATGAGGAATGGATTGATCACCGTCTGTTGCTTACACCGCACTCTGCTTTCTTCACACCAGAAAGTGTTCACGACATGCGCTTCAAGGGCGGTGAAGTAATACTCAAGTATCTGGGTGCCGGCGGTTTGGACAATTGCGTAAACCAGCAGTGGCTGAGTAATCCTCGGTAGTCTCTAAACCACGCAAGGCTGATCGCAGATCAGCCTTTATCAGGAAGAAGCGCCATGCCCGTCACGCCGGAAATCTACGAAAAGCGACGTCAGCGACTCTTTCTGGTCTTGTCCGGAATGTTCCTTGGCACACTGGCGATGCTCAATATTCTGGGCATCAGTCGGTTTTTAGATCTGTCCTTCGACGTGTTTGGCATCACCATTCCCATGGTAGTGGCCATTGGCGTGTTGCCCTATCCGGTCACCTTCATTTGCACGGATCTCATCAGCGAGCTTTACGGCGAGAAAAAAGCACACGACATGGTTTGGATGGGTGTGCTGCTGAATGCATGGGTGATATTTCTGCTGTGGCTGGGTGGTGTGCTGCCCGGCTTTGATCTGGACCCGAGTGGTCAACCGCTGATAGACGCGGCTGGACGCGAGCCAACGTTTTTCGAGATTCGAGAGCTGGCGTTTGGTGCTGTCGCGGCCTCAATGATCGCCTACTTGGCCGCCCAGCTCTGCGATGTGCGACTGTTTCATTTTTGGAAGCGTCTAACTAACGGCAAGCATCTGTGGCTGCGCAACAACGCCTCGACCATGGTGAGTCAGATTGTCGACACCACGGCGGTGATCTTGGTGACGCACTTCTATGCAGCAGCGCTGCCGGTGAACGCCGATGAACCGATATGGCCTCAACTCATGGTCTTCATCGCGTCGGGCTATGTTTTTAAGTTGCTGGTCGCTGCCTTAGATACTGGGCCCATCTACCTAGCGGTGGCCTACCTACGGCCTTGGCTTGGACTGCAAGAAAACGAAGAGGCGACTGGCTAGATTGCCGGTGGGTCTAGCCTTGCCACTCTTCTCTCAATAGACCGAATACGGCGGTATCCCGTTCGTATCCGGTCCACGTGACACGATTTTTCCGCAACACACCCTCCTGGATTGCGCCGAGCTTCATTACGGCTGCTATTGAGCGGGTGTTGCGCGTATCCACGCGAAATTCCACCTTGCGATAGCCGCAGGCAAATGCGTGATCCAGCAGAAGCTTTTTCATCGCACCGTTAAACCCAGTGCCGCGGACAGACGGAGCAATATAGGTGCCGCCGATTTCGACCGCACCGTGTTCGTCTGGGTTAATGAAGCGGGTCATGCCAACCACGGTATCGGTCTCGCAATCCATTATCGCGAAACGGGGCTTTCCAGCCTGCGAGACGAGAAAAGCCGCAGCGGGATCAAAATGCTCGCCCAGCATACTCACCGGATAGATTTCCCAAATGTCAGGGTCCTGGGCACAGGCGGCACGCAGGGGTTCGATATGCCGATTAGACAGCGGCTCAAGGCCAACTCGGCCTTGTATCAGCGCTACTTGGCCAAGAGGAGCGAGATCAGGCATGGAGAGGACTCGGGTTGATTGCATTGGCGTACGATCCTGACAGCCCTTGCGAAGCCTTGGAAGACCGCTCGTCTGCTCTTGATGACCGTTGATCGAACGGCACTACCGATCTTTTTCCTTGACCAATAGATTCCGCGCTCACTTTTTCACCAAATCGATTCACGACGTTTGATCGATAGTTGGGACGAGGCATCGATGCATACGAAGGTACGCGCTCTAAGGATCGGCTCTCTACCCCGTCGCGGCAACGCGATGGGATGGCATCTGTCTGCGTCTCTTTGCCTGGCTGCCGATACCGATCCGAACACCGCCGTGGTTT
>JAACDS010000052.1 GCA_009936895.1 Pseudomonadota bacterium | reverse complement strand
TTCGCGCATCGCCTTGGTCCTATGTTATTTCGCTCTGCTCAGTCTGATGCTGTTGGGCTATACCCATATCGCAGAAGCACAAACTCGTGGTGAAGCTGCGGCGGCCTCGCCGCCTGCCAGCGCGTTCTACCGGTTGCCCCAATACGCCTACCCGCAAATTTCGCCCTCGGGCCATTATCTAGCCTCACGAGTAACGACGAACGGCAAATTGGGTTTGTTGGTCAACTCAATCAACAGCGATGCGGAACCCTTTTTGTTAGACGGTGGCGATCGCTGGGACATACGTAAGACGCTTTGGGTCAGTGACCACGCATTACTGGTGAGCTTTTCGCGTCCTGAAGGTTTCGGCGCGACTCGTTTCATGATCGGTCGAACGATGTTGCTGGATTTGAAAACACGCAAGGCTCGGGATCTTTTCAAACGTCAACGGAACCCTGGGTTCGCTCAGGTTCAAGACGCGATTTTGGGCCGAAGTTACGATCAGCCCGGCACGTTTTATCTGATGGGCGCGAAGGGTTCCAACCCGAAAATCCGGGGTGTTTACGCGGTGCGTGGCGCGCCTCAGCGCTTGCCGAACCAACCGGTTCAAGCTCCACAGAAAGACATCTTCAGCTGGGAGATGGATCGGCAAGGCAGCGTTAGGGTTGGCCACGGATTTACTGGCGATCAGCAGAGCGGTGTGCTGAAGCTCAAGGATGCCCAGGGCAATTGGCACGATGTCAGCGGATTGTTGGATCGGGAGGCCCGTGTGCTGGCGAAGCCCACGAAGAATCCCAACCGATATTACATTCTGATGCTACCGCAATCCCAGGAAGCGATAGACGACCCCGGCCTGCGTCATGTGTATGAGTATGATGTGTCCAGTGGCGAGGAAAGCGTGTTGTTTGCTGCCAACACCAGTGAGGTTGCGACCGTGCTTATGGATTTCAAGGGCGAAGAGGTGGTCATGGTGCGGTACCAAGACGAATCTGAACCACCGCTGATTTTCGACCCCGAACTGAAAGAAATTCACGCAGCATTGAACGAAGCCTTCCCCGACGCATGGGTGAGTTTGCAAAGTACCACAGACGATTTATCGCGGGCGGTCTTTGGCGTCAACTCACCCTTGAATCCCGGCGCGCTGTATCTGTACGACGCCGCAAAGCGAGCACTGGCAGCGTTTCGCCATCAGTATCCCGGTCTGAATGCGTCCAACCTCGCCGAGGTGTATTCGGTGGCTTATTCATCCAGAGACGGGGCGGAGATACCGGCGTACCTGACCCTGCCTCGTGGTCTCACGCCTGACACAGCCAAATCGCTGCCCTTTGTGGTCTTCCCGCACGGAGGCCCCCATGCGCGTGACTTCCGGCGCTTCGACTGGATGGCGCAAATGCTGGCCAACGCGGGTTATGGAATTCTGCAGATGAATTTTCGTGGTTCAACCGGCTACGGGGTCGCTTTCGAAAAAGCGGGTCGTAATCAATGGGGCGGGGTAATGATAAACGATGTGATCGATGGGGCGGAGTGGCTGTCATCCGAGGGCTTGGCCGATACGAGTCGCTTGTGTGTGGTCGGTGCCAGATTCGGTGGATACGCATCCATGATGAGTGTGGTGAAAGAACCTAAGCTGTTTCGGTGTGCGGTCAGCCTCAACGGGGTCAGTGACCTTTACTCCCTCGTTTCCGAAATGCGCAGATACATTGGAGGTTCTTTTTTGGCTCGTCACATCGGTCGCGTCTCAGATCGTAAGAATTTGCGAGAAAACTCGCCTGTTAACCATGCCCAACGGATACAGACGCCGTTGATGCTAGCGGTTTCGAGTGAAGATTCTGTCGTGAATCCCCGACAGACTGGGCGAATGCACAAAGCGCTGAAGACAAAAGGTAAGGCGGTTCAATTGGTAGAGTTGCCCAAAGGCGATCACTACCTCTCGCGACAAGCCAACCGCAAGATCTTTGCGGAAGCGTTGCTGGCATTTTTGAAGCAGCATTTGTCGGAATCCACGCCGCAACTGGCCAAGGGCGAATCGGCGGTTTGAGGCTGCATAGCGTCGGATGACGCTAGCTTAGTGCAGTGCGAGTCATATGGCCGGCAACGATTACCAGCATCACCAGCGTCGGATAGAAGCACAGCGTAAAACCAAAAGCCCGGCCGCCAGCGCCTTTCTCGTAACCCCAGAAAAACAGTGCTCGTCCGAGGCCGTGCAATATGGCCGCCACC
>JAACDS010000051.1 GCA_009936895.1 Pseudomonadota bacterium | reverse complement strand
GGCTTGGCCCTTGGTAAACGCCAGCTCAGGTTGCAGGGTATGGGGAAGGTGGTCGGCATCGCCCAATTGCCCGAACAGTTTTCGATTTGCACCAATGCCGCCCAGGCTGGTGCCGGCAAAATTGACCCCGTGATAGCCCTTGTGGCGAGAGATGAATCGGGTCTTAGTGGGTTGGCCCTTGCTGCGCCAATAGGCTCTAGCGAGCTTCAATGAGGTGTCGGCGCATTCTGAGCCGGAGTTGGTAAACAGGGCATGATTGACGTCGCCTGGCGCCATGTCAGTCAAACGTTCAGCCAGCGCCGTCGCGCCGGGGTGTGTGTATTGAAATGCCGGGGCGTAATCCATAACAGCAAGCTGGGCTTCGATAGCGGCGCTGATTTCTGGTCGATTGTGGCCATAGCCGCAACACCAAAGCCCGGATAATGAGTCAAATACCCGACGGCCATCTTGGCTGATGTAATGGTTTTGTTCCGCTGCGACGACTACCCTGGGATCTTTGTGGAATTGTCGGTTAGCGGTAAAGGGCATCCAATGTGCCGGTGTCGAGCTGAGATTGGTTGCGACGGGTATGGATGACATGATGTTGCTTCCTAGCTCACGGCTTTTTTATAGCCGGGTCGATTGGATAAGGTTTCCCAGTACGGTACAACATTCGCTGGCAGACCTTGGGGTAAAAAACGTTCGGCAAGCATGAGAGTGTAGCCGAGCATGATGTCAGCGGCCGTGAACCGTTCCCCAAGAATAAAAGTCCGGTCTGTCATTGCGTCGCCAAGGGCCTGTGCACAAAGCTGGGCTCGGTTTTGCATCTCTGTGACAACTGAGTCGATGCGTTTGGCGCCCGGGAACTCTCGACCGTGATTGACGATCTCACCGAGTGGTCGGGCGAAAGTTGCTTCTGCAAACCAGCTCCACTGCAGATAGGTGCCGTGCTCCGGCGTGCCTGCCGCCGGCTGCAACTAGCCGTTGCCGTAACGATCTAAAATATACTGCACCATGGCACCGGACTCGAACATCAAAAAGTCGTCTGTCGAAGAATGCTCTGAATCTCGTAGCACGGGCACCTTGCCGACCGGGTTCATGGCTCGCCAAGAGTCGCTGGCCCGGAACTCAGGGCTGAAGTCCACGGCCTCAACGGTGTAGGGTAGTGCCAATTCCTCGCACAGCCAAATGGCTCGGACGCCTCGTGTGCCGGGTACGTGATAGATGGTGAGCATTAGACCTCCTGGTTGTCTTTGTGTTTTTTGGGCGGTCCAGCACTGGTAAACCGCGTACCCGGCGGATCAACAGCCCAATGCGCAGAGCTGCCCCAACTGTCGGTAAAAACGAATTCGTCCAGAGGGCGTCTGCGCACGGGGCCGTGACTGCCTTGGGGTTTACCAAGGGTCAGCGTACAAGCCACAAACACGTCGTCGGGGATTTCCAGCAGTGTTTTAAGCTCGGCTTCGACGGGCCGATGAAAGCCGGTGATGACGCCTCCATAGCCGAGGCCTCGAGCTGCCAGCAGCAGATTTTGTACGGCAGGGTACACAGAGGCACCCTCCATAGGGTCTGGGTCTCGGTAGCGAATCAAGCAGGGCAAAATCAAGACCGGCACGCTGCCAAAGTGACCGACGTATTCACGCATGGTGCGGGCCATACGAGACTTTGGTGAATCGGGGTTCGAGCCAGAGCCCTTCGTGTAGCCATCGTTACGTTCTTTTTCTGTCCAAATATCTTGGGCAGATTGTGCGATCAGTGCTTTGGCTTGGGCTGCTTTTTCGCTGTCCGTTAGGACTAAGAAACGAAAAGGCTGGCGGTTGGAGCCACTGGGTGCCCGGGTTGCCGAGAACAATATGTCGCGCAGATGCGCCTCGGGAATGGCTTCATCCTTGTAGCGTCTGATTGCCCGGGTGGTGGCCAATCCCTCTAGCAGTGGAATGATTGGCTGTTCGACCGGCTGTTGCCCGAGTGGGTGATTGTTGCTGCTCATGTAAACGACGCGCCGATTAAGGTTATGCTGGAATCTACTGTCAGATGAAGTTTGCCCTGAACGATTCAGAAGTGCGACTGACTGTTGTGCCATGGAGACTCAGCTTGTAGCGTCGTCTTACGGGAGCCGCCAAACTCGG
>JAACDS010000348.1 GCA_009936895.1 Pseudomonadota bacterium | reverse complement strand
TCGGTTCGGTTCGGTTCGGTTCGGTTCGGTTCGGTTCGGTTAACACATTAATGGAGGCTGGGGCCCACGATGCAGCTGGACGAAGCCACACTTAACGTTTTAGCAAGGCCCGATGTTGGGCTCGATCAATTGATTCGCGGCATCGAGAAAGAAAGCCTGCGGGTTCGCACTGATGGCTCGCTCTCTCAACGACCTCACCCCAAGGCCTTGGGATCCGCACTGACCCATCGAGCCATCACCACCGATTTTTCAGAGGCTCAGCTCGAGCTTATCACCGGCATCCACCCCAATCCTGAGAGCGTCCTCCAAGAACTCGGCGACATTCATGTCTTTGTGCAGAAAAACATAGGCGATGAGCTGATTTGGCCTAACAGCATGCCCTGCATTTTGGCAGCAGATCAGGAAAAAATTCCTCTGGGCCAGTACGGCAGCTCCAATATTGCGCAGGCCAAAACCGTCTATCGCCGCGGGCTGGGTAATCGTTATGGACGCCTGATGCAGACCATTTCCGGCATTCACTACAACTTTTCGATACCTGACACCCTCTGGACCGCTTTGGGCAAAACCAGTCAGGACAGTCGAACGGAAGCCTACTTTGGGCTGATCCGAAATTTTCGGCGCTGGTCTTGGCTGCTGCTGTACTTATTTGGAGCGGCCCCTGCCGTGTGCCGGTCGTTTGTTCAAGGCACCGATCACAAGCTAGAGCTTTTCAGCGAAGGCACCTATTACCTCCCCCATGCCACGAGCTTGAGGATGGGCCGACTGGGTTATCAAAGCGAAGCACAGAGCGCACTGGATATTTCCTACAACTCAGTTGCAGACTACTCACGCTCGATGCGGTTGGGGTTAACGGAAAGCTATCCGGACTACAGTGCCATTGTTCCAGCGGAAGATGGCGAATATCCCCAGTTGAACGACGCTGTGCTGCAAATTGAAAATGAGTTCTACGGCACCATTCGGCCCAAGCGAACCACTCAAAGTGGCGAGCGGCCTTTGTCGGCACTGAATGAGCGCGGTGTTGAATACGTCGAAGTGCGCTGCGTTGACCTCAACCCATTTGAGCCATTGGGTATCAACGCGGAACAAATTCGTTTCATGGACACGTTTCTACTGCTTTGCCTGCTGGCCGATTCTCCAGCAGATTCGGTGGAATCCAGAGCCATACTCGGTCGCAACCAGACGCGAGTCGTCGAGCGAGGGCGTGAGCCAGAGCTACAGCTTGAGAGTGAGTCGGGGCTTATCGGTCTTCACGACTGGGTAACCGCGCTGCTTGATGCCTGTGAGCCGATTGCTGCGGCCTTAGACCAAGCCAACGGCAACGCCGCATCACAGTATCTGGACAGCTTGGGGCAGCAGCGGGATAAATTAGCGCGGCCTCAGCTTACGCCTTCGGCTAAAGTCATCGCCGCCATGGCCATGCGTGGTTCATTTTTCCAATTCACCATGGATCAGGCAGAGCAGGTACAAAAACACTTGGCGGCGATGCCAATTAAGGATGCAACCCTGCGAGAACTGGAGCAAGAATCAGCAGCATCACTGCTGCGCCAAGCCGAGATTGAAGCTGCCGATACACAGCCCTTCGCTGAATTTTTGGAAGGGTATCTTGCCCTGCCGTAACCCCCCGGTCATGCCAGCAAACATGAGAGATGGCCGGTGAATTTTCTGGCCCATTGCGCCTTAGCTCAGGACGCCAGTGACTGCTGGGAAGACGGCGATGCACTTCGCAGCGGCTTATTGGCCGGCGCAATACTCGCAGACTTCGGCAAGGGGCCTGTCGCCTCGCACTTACCGCTGGAACTGCAGACTGGCATCCGATTGCACCGGCGAATTGACGCCTTTACCAATCAGCACGACCTGATTCGCAACACCTGCGCATCGTTTCCTCCAGGCCTTCGTCGCTACGCACCGATCTTTCTCGACATTCTCGGCGACTACTATTTGTCTCAAACTTGGGATGACTACTATGCGGAAACACGGCCGCAGTTCAGCCAGCGTTGCTATGACGCCTGCACGGCATATGCCCATCACCTAGAAAAAACCAAGGCACCACAGCTGCACACATTCCTGCAGTACATGCGCAGTTCAGACCTGCTGGCTAACTACCATAAGTGGGAACATGTCGAACGCGGCTTACACTCAGTACTCAGACGGTTGGGGCAAACCTCACTCTTCGACGCGGTAAACATCGCAGCGGATGCACAGCGCGATTCAGGTGAGCACGCTTTCCGCTTATACTTCTCCGATATCAGAGACCAATTGCCCGCATGGGCGACCCTTACAGCTGCCGTCCAATAGTGTCGGTCCTTAAAAACGAATAGCGAGAAGACTTTTGAAAGCGGTACTTTGCGAAGCCTTCGGCCCAGCCGAAACACTGGTTCTAGCCGAGGTGGACTCACCTGAACTGAAACCCGGACACGTGATTGTGGATATCCAATCCTGCGCGTTGAATTTCCCTGACGTCCTTATGGTAGAGGGCAAGTATCAATCCCTCCCGCCTTTCCCCTTTACACCCGGCGGCGAGTTTGCCGGCACCGTGAGTCAAATCGCACCCGATGTTTCCCAATGGCAGGTCGGCGACGAGGTCTTCGCGGCTTGCGGACATGGTGCCATGGCAGAGCAAATTAGCGTTGCCGCCGGTGCACTGAGAGCCAAACCGCAAGCCATGAGCTTTGCCAAAGCGTCGGGCATTAGCACCACCTATGGCACGTCTTACTACGCGCTGAAACAGCGGGCAAATTTGCAGCCCGGAGAAACCTTGCTGGTGTTGGGTGCCGCGGGTGGCGTAGGCTTAGCCGCGGTCGAACTTGGTAAGGCCATGGGAGCCCGAGTGATTGCGGCCGCCTCCAGCCCTGAAAAGCTCGAGGTTGCCCGGCAGGCGGGTGCGGATGACTTAATCGACTACAGCGATGGTGAACTCAAGGAAAAGGTCAAAGCGCTAACCAACGGGCGGGGCGCCGACGTCATTTATGACCCAGTGGGCGGCCCCTTGTTTGATCAATGCATGCGCTGTATCAACTGGAACGGGCGCGTGCTGGTGGTGGGATTTGTTGGTGGCGACATCCCCAAAGTACCGACCAATCTGGTACTCCTCAAAAGTTGTCAGATTGTCGGTGTTTTTTACGGCGCGTTTTCGGCGCGCTTCACGGCTGAGAACGAACAAAATTTTGCAGAACTCATCGACATGTTTGATAGGGGAACCTTGCAGGCCGTCATCGGTGCCGAGTATCCGCTTACTGACTTCGTTGACGCGTTAAATTGTCTATCCCAACGTCGAGCCGTGGGTAAAATTGTGGTGAATATCTGATGTTAAGCAGTTTGAAAACAGAACAGTGGGCTACCTGGATTTGCCTAGGTGCCGGTGGAATATTATGCGTTGGGCTGCTGATCGAATTCGCTCTGGGACTCGCCCCGTGTCCCTTATGCATGATGCAGCGTGTCTGGTTTGCCCTAACCGGAATCGTCGCCTGGATTGGCCTGTCTCATAACCCTAGATGGGGTATCTACCCGTTAGTCAGTGCCCTATGCGCCATGGTGGGCGGGGGCTTCGCGATACGGCAGCTCTGGCTACAAAGCTTACCGGCGGATCAGGTGCCAAGCTGTGGACCGGATTTGTCTTATATGATCGAAGCCTTTCCACTGGGCGACCTGCTGGCCGCCATGACCTCGGGTACCGGAGACTGTGCAGTGGTTTACGACGTTATTCCGCTTATGAGCATTGCGGGCTGGTCCTTGTTCGGCTTCAGTCTGCTGCTTTTTGCCAGCGTCATGCAGCTACGCCAAAGCTTACGATAGACGTCGTCTATGACCGGGTGACGCCACCACTGGTGCCACCCCCACATACACTGCTATATTTCTCGCCCTTTTTATTTTGGCCGCACCGGTTTTGATACCACTCCGGTGAGCCTCGGGTTTTGGATCACTATGGCAGATCTCAATATTCTGGTTGTAAACAGCAAGGGCGGCTGCGGTAAAACGACCGTCGCCACCAATCTGGCCACCGCCTACGCAAATGCCGGCCTAAGGGTTGGCTTGTACGACTGCGATCCGCAAGCCAGCGCCCGGCACTGGGCCGAGTCTCGTAGCGAAGATCTCTGCGCTATTGACCTGCATTTTTGCCCTGACCCCAAAACCATCGAATCCACAAATACTCACGGTTATGACGTTTGTGTTTATGACTCCGCCCCAGGTATTTCCACCAAACCGGTGCTGCAATCCGACTTTGAGGCCCTGCTCAAGCACAGCGATGTGATAGTCGTGCCCATGTTGTCGTCTACCTGGGATATTCAAGCAGGGGAGCATTTCATCACGCAACTGATGACCCAGCGTGTTTGGCGAGCGCGGCCTCGGCCCATCGCCGTCGTCAGCAATCGGGTGAACGGCAACCTGACCGGCCAGCGACGGCTGAAGCATTTTTTGAGCTGTTCCAACGTGCCGGCCGTGGCGGAGTTTCGCGAGTCACCGGTCTATGCTGACGCAGGCGACAACGGCCAAGGCGTGATGGAAATGAAGCACAACCGTGCGGCACGCAAGGAATTCAAGGCTTGGCGTATGTTGATGAGCTGGATCGCAGACAATGCAAACAGCCAAATCCAAACTCGGCTTCCTGCAGCACCGTTGGCGGCTCCCAGAGCGGGCACCACGCGAAGGCGCGAGAAACAGGAACAAGCCTAGCCTCAACCGTTTTTGAACCGGCACTTTGCCCTAACCCCTTACGTAAGTACTCATGCTGCAAGTTCAGAATCTGACCTTTGAACGAGGTGAAGATCGGCTATTCGCTGATTTGAATCTGGTTGTCTACCCAGGCCAAAAAGTCGCCATCGTTGGCCGCAACGGTGTTGGCAAATCCACGCTATTCAACCTGCTTCTGGGAAAACTCGAGACCAGCCAGGGTGATATCCAGCATCCTGATGACTGGCAGGTGGGCTATATGGCACAGGAGGTTGAGGCTACAGACAGGCTCGCCATCGACTTTGTGATGGACGGCCATCGTGCTCTACGGCGGGTCGAGGCGCAGATTGCCGAAACGGAAGATCCGGAAAAGATCGCCGGGCTGTACTCAGACTTTGATGACCTGGGCGGCTACCAAGCAAGATCTCGAGCAGGCGAAATTCTTTATGGATTGGGGTTTTCCCCGGAACAGGTCGAATTGCCTTACCGGAGTTTTTCAGGCGGATGGCGCATACGCCTGAACCTTGCCCAAGCCTTGATGTCGCCATCGGATTTGCTATTGCTGGACGAGCCCACCAACCACTTAGACCTTGAAGCCATATTGTGGCTAGAAAATTGGCTGCGTCAGTTTCCCGGTGCCTTGTTAATCATCGCTCACGATAGGACATTTCTCGATCATACCGCAGATCATGTGCTGCACTTATCCGGCGAACAGGCGCACTTCTACAAGGGCAACTACACCGCCTTCGAGCGTTTGCGAACGGAAGAGCTTGAGCGCCAGCAGGCCATGGCGACAAAACAGCAGGCTCAAGTAGCCCACATCCAACAATTTGTGGATCGATTTAGGGCCAAGGCGAGCAAGGCAAAGCAGGTACAGAGCAGAATCAAGGCGCTGGAAAAAATGCGCACCCAGGCCATGCTGCATGTTGATTCGGAGTATCGGGTGAGCTTCGCCGATCCTGACAAGGTATCTAACCCCCTGTTCTCCTTTCGTAATCTTGACCTCGGTTACGGCGACACCACTATTTTACGCGACATAGGTCAGACAATTTTGCCTGGCGCCCGGATCGGCGTGCTAGGCGCCAACGGCGCCGGCAAATCGACCTTACTCAAAGCGATTGTCGGCGACCTGCAGCCGCAACAAGGCGAGCTGCAGCGAGGCACACACTCGCCGATTGGTTACTTTGCCCAACATCAACTTGAGGCCCTAGACTCCAATAACACGGCGTTCGCAGCCATGAGCGAGCTGCGTAAAGATTTTTCAGAGCAACAGTGCCGCGATTATTTGGGAGGATGGGGCTTCAACTCGTTGATGATTGCGCGTCCGATTCGCAGCTTATCTGGGGGAGAAAAAGCGCGCTTCGTCATGGCCCAGTTGGCTGCGGAAAAACCGGCCTTATTGGTGCTCGATGAACCCACCAACCACTTGGACCTTGATATGCGCGATGCGCTGGCGTTAGCACTGCAAGCTTATGCGGGTGCTGTATTGATCGTGGCCCACGACCGAGATTTGCTGGAGAAAATTGTCGATGATCTTTGGGTGGTGCAAAACGGCACGCTACGCACCTACGAGGGCGACTTAGAGGAATACACTGCCGGCCGGATATCCACGCCCTCTAGCGAAGGCACTGTTACGCAAACGGATTCTTCATCGCTGTCCAAAAAAGAGCAGCGTCGCGAGCGGGCCGCGTCACGCGGTGCTCTCGCGCATCTGAAGAAACAAGTGAAGGATCTCGAGAAACAGTTCGAGCGAGCAACCGCCGACCTGCAAAAAATCGAGCAAACCCTAGCCGACGAGACGACATACAGCGAAATGAACACGGACGAGCTCAACGCATTGCTTGCCAAGGCGGGGAAATTACGCCAGACCGTAGAATCCATTGAAGAGCAGTGGATGGAGGCTGTGGAAAAACTTGAGACCCAACAAACCGGCGACGAAGACTGACAGTCCGCTATACTTTGCGACAAACATCAGGAGCTAGCATGCGCCGTTTCCCCAAAACACGCCTTCGACGCAATCGCGAACAGGATTTTGTCAGACGCCTAGTACGCGAAAACCGCGTCAGCGCAGACGACCTGATTTACCCCATGTTCGTGATCGACGGCACCAATATTCAGACCGATATTCCGTCAATGCCAGGCATCTCTCGCCTGTCAGTGGATTTGGCCGTTAACGAGGCCAAGATGTTGTTTGAGTTAGGCTTACCTGCAATTGCATTGTTTCCCAACGTCGACGCCACGCTGCGCACGCTGGATGGCGCCGAGGCTTATAACGAGCAAGGACTGGTGCCAACAGCGGTAAGAGCCATTAAAGCTGCCGTTCCGGATCTTGGCATCATTACCGACGCGGCCCTGGACCCCTATACCAGCCACGGCCAAGACGGCATCTTGAACGCCGACAACTACGTGGAGAATGACATCACCGTAGAAGCATTGCGTCGGCAAGCATCGGTGTGCGCTGCCGCCGGAGCCGATGTGATTGCGCCGTCCGACATGATGGACGGCCGGGTCGGCGCGATCCGGGAACAGTTGGACAGTGACCGGCACATCAACACGCGGATCATGGCCTACTCAGCGAAGTACGCGTCCTCTTATTACGGCCCCTTCCGCGATGCGGTGGGTGCCTCGGCGACATTGGCCACGGGCAACAAAAAAACCTATCAAATGGATTCCGCAAACAGCGACGAGGCACTGCATGAAGTCGCCTTGGACATTGAGGAAGGGGCGGACATGGTCATGGTCAAACCCGGCCAGCCCTACCTTGATGTGGTTCGACGGGTCAAAGAAGCCTTTCAAATACCCACCTTTGCCTATCAGGTGAGTGGCGAGTACGCCATGCATATGGCCGCGATCAACCAAGGATGGCTGGATGCGAGTGTGATTGACGAATCTTTGCTGGGGTTCAAGCGTGCGGGCGCTGATGGCGTGCTGACGTATTTCGCCAAGCGATGGCTTATCCGGCAGGCCGAGCAGTCGTAGAAGTGTGACATCTTGCCAATCGGATAGGGACCCAAACGATCACAAGAGCAGGACAGCCGGCAAATATCGGTGCTACAATTTTTTCGTAACACTTTTAATTCTGGAGAAGGTTCATGAGCGACAACATCGTGCATACCAGCGATGACGGTTTCGAAGCAGACGTACTCGGCGCAGATAAGCCGGTACTGGTCGATTACTGGGCCGAGTGGTGCGGTCCTTGCAAAATGATTGCACCTATTCTCGATGAAATCGCCGGTGAATACGCCGATCGACTGAAGATCTGCAAACTCGACATTGATGCCAATCAAGGAACTCCTCCCAAGTACGGTATTCGAGGTATTCCCACATTGATGCTGTTCAAGAACGGTGAAGTCGAGGCAACCAAGGTTGGAGCCCTGAGCAAATCCCAGCTACAGGCCTTTCTCGACAGCAACATTTAGGGCAGCTGACCGGCACAAGACACGGGTGTTGTGCCGGCTTTAGGACAGAAATAGCCGAAATATTTCGCCTTGACCCGAGGCATGAAAGCTCTACACTTATCTTCGTTCTGGCTTTTGAGAGAAATCGGGATCCACACCCGATTTAAGACAGAAACGCTTTCTTATTTCAAATCCCATCGCACTAACTTGTTGAGCGATACCCAACCTAATCAAACGGTCCTCATCTTCTATGGCTATGCACCTATCAGACTTAAAACGTAAACCTGTCGCTGAACTTCTCGATACCGCAAGGGAAATGGGCCTTGAAAACGTTGGGCGATCTCGAAAACAGGAAGTTATTGCAGCGATCGTTCGCAAACTGTCTAAGAACGGCGAAGACATTTACGGCGAAGGCACACTGGAAATTTTACAGGATGGCTTTGGCTTCTTGCGCTCACCTGACAGTTCCTATCTGGCGGGGCCCGACGATATCTATGTTTCACCCAGTCAAGTACGCCGTTTTAATCTGCGCACCGGTGACAGCATTGCGGGCAAGATTCGGCCACCCAAGGATGGCGAACGCTATTTCGCCCTGCTCAAAGTCGACGAAATTAATTTCAGCGAAGTAAACAGCAAAACCCACAAAGTTCTGTTTGAAAATCTTACGCCACTGTTTCCAGATGAACGTCTGCAACTGGAGCGCGGCAACGGCAGCACCGAGGATCTGACCGCCCGCATCGTCGATCTCGTTGCACCGATCGGTAAAGGCCAGCGAGCTCTGGTGGTTTCACCACCCAAGGCCGGTAAGACGTTAGTTCTGCAAAACATCGCCCAATCCATCGTCTCAAACAATCCTGAAGTCGTACTCATCGTACTGCTGATTGATGAACGCCCTGAAGAAGTCACGGAAATGCAACGCTCGGTGCGGGGCGAAGTTGTGGCCTCCACGTTTGATGAACCGCCTTCGCGACACGTTCAGGTTGCCGAGATGGTGATTGAAAAAGCCAAGCGTCTGGTGGAACACAAAAAAGACGTCGTTATTCTACTGGACTCGATCACCCGACTGGCCCGGGCCTACAACACCATTGTGCCTTCATCGGGCAAAGTACTGACCGGTGGTGTCGATGCGCATGCGTTGGAGCGACCAAAGCGTTTCTTTGGTGCCGCCCGAAACGTCGAAGAAGGTGGCAGCTTGACCATTGTCGCGACGGCATTGATCGATACCGGTTCAAAGATGGACGAAGTGATCTACGAAGAGTTTAAGGGTACCGGAAACCAAGAACTCCACTTGGAACGCAAGATTGCCGAAAAGCGCGTCTATCCCGCGATCAACATTCGCCGGTCGGCCACGCGTCGAGAAGAACTGTTGATGTCTGAAGAAGAAATACAGCGCGTTTGGATATTGCGTAAATTGCTGCACGATATGGACGATATCGCTGCCATCGAATTCATTTTAGACAAGCTGAAAGAAACCAAGACCAACGACGAGTTCTTCAACTCAATGCGCCGATAGGTTCACAATCTATCGGGCACTTAGCAGCGCCAACTGCCCCAACTCGCCAGCGATCAATTGGCGCAGTTCCTCAGTCTCCTCACTCGGACGGGGCCCGATTTGCAAACAGTTTCCAGCGGCCATCAGATGGCGTCTGGCTTCATTCGGTTGGTTGTCCGCGCGCAGCAATCGCGCCAACGCTAACAGCAGTTCCGCGTCCTCTGGATGTTTCTTGAGCAATGCCATTGCCTGCTCGACCACAGGTGCCAGCGGTTTGGTAGTGCAAAGCAACCCTAAACGCCTGATCAACGTCTGCTGCCATGATGTTGCCAAGACGTGCAGCACCAGCTCCCGAGCTTGCACCTCATCACCAGCCTGAACAAGAAAAGTAGCCCAGAGATCCAGGGTATTGGAATCCGTGCGCCACCGTTTCGGCAGACCCTTAAGTCCCACTTGCCAATATGTCTTGCCGCTGGGATGACCAACAACACTGTCTGCCATCGCCTTGCCAGCACGAAGCATGGCCATTTGAGGACGAAAGACTTCAGACTTGAGCACCCCGTATTTTTCAACCCGCTGCCAGTGGGCGGCAAGAACCTTCCAGCGATGGAGACTTACGCAACTCCAAGCATACAGGCCCGCCCATTGCGTCGAGGGGGGCAGGTTGCTCAAGCGATCAAAAGCGTCCGTCACAGCCCCCGCTTCGATTTGCCAGCGCGCGATGCTCACTTGGAGTTCGGCAAGCAGGTGCGGATGTTCAGCGGAGATCTGGTCAACCAAGGCGGTCAACGATTCAGGATCGTCGCTTTGCACAAAGTGCCTTGCGGTAAGCAACGCCCGATCCAGCTGACGATTGGGCTCAATCGAAATACCATCCAAGGCTTGAGCTGCGGTGCGCCAATCCCCGGCAGCAGCGGCCAGTGCCGCGCGACGCCAGCTCCCAATCGTTCTACTTTGCTGACGCGCGACACGCCATTTGCCGAGCATACCCAGGCTTTGCAGTGCGCGACGAGCGACAAATGACAGAGAAAAAGCCGCTGTGCTGACCAACAGCAACGCAAGCACGGCTGCCGCAATGCTGCTTTCAAAAACCAGATCACCGGCACGAACCATCACATAACCGGGATCTTGCAACAACGTTGCCCCTGCCAATGCGCCCGCGATCGCCGCCAGAAGTACCCACAACCACCTCATTACAATGATTCCATTAGCTGGCTTAGAGCGTCCAAGGCGCCGGTTATTTTAGGCAGCGGTGCTGTCAGCGGTTCCTCAGCCAATGCTGAAATTTGGCCTAAAAACCCCTGGAGTTGCGGATCAGAGGCAGAGGCCAATCGTCGGGCCGCAATTTGCGCCTGTTCCAGGCTCAACTGATACGCGTCATCCTCGCCTCGCAACACCGCAAGTTGCGCCCGTTCTAAGGCGGCAACAACCGTGCGTCGGGCCGCAAGTATCTCGGCTGGACCGTGGTCGCGCTCTGACCTGGCGGCGTCACCAGCCTGTGCTGCCAGCGTCGAAAGGTCGGTTATGCGCACGAATTTTTCAAGCTCGGCAGCAATGGCCATTAACGTTGAAGACGCCTGAGTTCCGCTGGGCGCTTCTTCAGTGGTCTCTAAGGTCAGACTGCTGCGCACGTTTGGAACAGTCTGGACCAGAGCGCCCAGTCGCAAGTAGATTCCCTGAACATCGATGCGTTGAACACTTTCCAGTGCAAGCACTTCTTGGGCCAGTTTAGTTCGAACCGGCAGCAGATCGTATTCGTCCTTGTCGCCGCCGGATTGGATGGCCAACAACACTTCATCAGCGCGCTGCAAGGCTGTGAGCGAGGCATTGATATCGCCCTCAAACTGCAGCCAATGATTCGCCATACGCAGCAAAAATGCCGCCTCGGCCATCCGCCATTGACGAGGTGTGGTTGGTTTATTAGCGCTTAATTCCGCCAGACTCTGGGCGACAGAAGTCTCCAACGTGCGCTGCACATTTTGGCTCTCTTCCCGAAGGCCTAGCCCCAAATCCGCGATTGCGCGCCGATTTTCCGACAGTGCCGTATCCATCTCTGCAAACACGCGCTGCTCTAGCGCATCAATGGCCTGCTGAGTCTTATCTGCTTGAGCAGCCATTGGCTGCAGATAAATCTGCGTGTAGCCGAGATATCCAGCCAGCATCACTGCTACCAAACTCATCAACAGTGCGAATAGCGCAGTCAGACGACCGGATGCCTGACCGGGTGCGGGGTCATTGGTTTCAGAAGCCGTTGGGTTATCCACCATTATCTATCCTTGCGCAGATTTGCTCAGTCGCCTGAAGGTCGAAAGCCTCACATACGGCTGAGTTACGCCAGCCTAGGCCATGCGCATAATTTGCTATTCGCTCCGAGGGAGCGACTAGCATTGTTCTTTGTCGATCTATTTTCAACGCTTCAACTCCTGCGTCTACCTGTTGAAGTCCATGAACTGAGCCCACCCATATCGCCTTAAACGCAATCTGGGGCGCAAGTTCGGGTAGCCGACTCGATCGACGGTACAAGTTGTAGCGGATCAGTTTGCATCGTCCCGACAACGACCGCTCCACCAGATCCCGGCCACCCTCGCCGGAGAGAAGCCATACCGTTTGTTGCCGCTGCAACGCCACAATATCCGACATGGCCAAAAGACCTTCTGAGTTCGCAGGATCAGCAATGCGAACCCTTAACGAACCATGTTCAACCAACCCTGCGGCCGTTGCCGGACCGATGGCAAGGGCCAAAGCCCCGGCATGTGCGGGCTTGCTGTAATTCGCTAAGTAGGCAGAAACCGCATGCTGAGACAGTGCGACGATCAAATCCGGCCGAACATCTGGCATGGCCTCGGGCAGTCGCAGCGGATCGATTTGCGTGACCGGCTCACAAAGCGCCTCGTGGCCCATTGCTGCCAGTAATGCGGCCAAGCGGGATGCGCTCGGTTCGGTATAGGTTATCCAGTGTGTCATGAAGTGCAATTTAAACGGTTGTCGCAATCAAGCAACAAGGCACAGACCATCGTCTACAGATCTTCAAGCGTGGCGGGAGTTGTCTAAAATGGTTTGGGCACCTTGATCCAGCAGTTTCGTCACCACGCTCTGAGCCAACGCCTGAGGGTTTTCGCCGCGACCGTCCGCGCGCAAAATGGCGCTTCCATCCGGTTCAGCAACTAAGGCCTGCAAAAAGATTTGGCCTTCAGCATCCGTCTTGGCATAGGCGGCGACTGGCAAGGCACAGTCCGCACCCAGGCCTGCACTAATACCCCGCTCTGCCTCCACACAACGGGCAACATTTCTGTCCAGAAGCTTTTCGAGCAAGGCTCCCACCGGGCTGTCGCTCAAAATCTCTATGCCCAACGCACCTTGTCCTGGCGCCGGCAGACAATCTTCTATGGCTAATGGATGGGCATCGTCTCGATCCAAGCCAAGCCTGGACAGGCCGGCTTGGGCCAGCACGATGGCATCGAATTCGCCGCTGTCCAGCTTGCTCAGCCGAGTTTGGACATTGCCCCGGATGCTCTCTACCCGCAAATCGGGCCGGTGTGCCAGTAGCTGCGCCTGCCGGCGAGGGCTTGAGGAGCCGACTTTCGCGTTCTGCGGCAGCTGGTCGAAACCGCCTGGACAACCCAAAAGCACATCGCGCACATCGTCGCGAAAACCAATGAAGGGCAGGCTAAAGCCCTCCGGCAAAAACGCGGGCAGATCTTTAACCGAATGCACAGCGAGATCGGCGCGACCTTCTAACATGGCCACTTCCAGCTCCTTGATGAACAAACCCTTGCCGCCAATTTCTTTCAAGGGGGCATTGAGCCATTGGTCGCCCTTGGTCGTCATTCCAAGGAGGTTAACGTCGAGTCCCGGGTGCGCCTCCATCAGGCGGTCACGAATGAAATTCGCCTGCCAAAGCGCCAGAGCGCTTTCGCGCGTTGC
>JAACDS010000347.1 GCA_009936895.1 Pseudomonadota bacterium | reverse complement strand
TCCCGCTCAGCTGCGCGAAACCACAATCCATCCCGATACTCGCCGCTTAGTTCAACTGACCGTCGATGAAGGTCGAAAAACCGATGAAGTGATGGATATGCTTCTGGCGAAAAAACGTGCACCAGACCGCCGGGCGTGGCTGGAAAAGGAAGGCGATCAGGCGGTGATTGATTGATCTGCGCGCTGCGAACCTAGGCTTCCTTTCAACTCCTTACCTCAAACGAGACAGGCATATTTTTCATGGATGACGAAATCCAATCGACCCCTACCGGTCCCAATTCTTCTGGCAACGACGCGTCAGAATCCATGTCGTTGGCGACCTTCACCGAGCGCGCTTACCTGGATTATTCCATGTATGTCATCAACGACCGCGCGCTTCCGCATATTGCCGATGGCTTGAAACCGGTTCAGCGTCGGATCATCTATGCGATGAGCGAGCTGGGCTTAAACAATCAGGCCAAGTACGCCAAATCTGCGCGCACGGTTGGTGATGTGCTGGGCAAGTTCCATCCACATGGCGACAGCGCCTGCTACGAAGCCATGGTGCTGATGGCACAGCCGTTTTCGTTTCGTGATCCCATGGTCGATGGTCAAGGCAACTGGGGTGCGCCGGATGACCCGAAATCCTTCGCGGCCATGCGCTACACCGAGGCTCGATTATCGCGATATGCTGACTTGTTGCTGAGTGAAGCCAAGCAGGGCACGGTGGATTACAGCCCGAACTTTGACGGTACGGTGAACGAGCCTAAGTTGTTGCCCGCGCAGGCACCATTCGTGCTGCTCAATGGCGGGACGGGTATCGCCGTCGGGATGGCTACTGACATACCGCCTCACAATCTGAACGAAGTTGTTAGTGCATGTGTGCACTTGTTGGATAGTCCCAAGGCCACGACGGTGGATCTGATGACCCATATCAAGGGTCCTGACTATCCGACAGAGGCACAGGTCATTACGCCGACTGAGGACATTCAAGCGATGTACGAAAGCGGCCGCGGCAGCATAAAGGCTCGTGCAGTTTTCCATCGTGAAGGCCCCGATGTGGTCATTACCGCGCTGCCCCATCAGGTGTCGCCAGCCAAGGTGCTGGAACAAGTTGCTCAGCAGATGAATGCCAAGAAGCTGCCGATGCTGGTAGACCTGCGTGATGAATCTGATCACGAAAATCCGACACGCTTGGTTTTCGTGCCTCGATCCAATCGGATCGACTACGATCGTTTGATGAGCCATCTGTTTGCCACCACGGATCTGGAGCGCAGCTATCGGGTCAATCTCAACATCATTGGCCTCGACCAGAGGCCTGAAGTAAAGGGCTTGATTGGTATTTTGAAGGAATGGCTGCGTTACCGGCTGGATGTGGTCACCCGCCGCCTCAAATTCCGACTGGAAAAAATCAACGATCGTCTGCACATATTGGACGGCCTCTTGATCGCCTATCTGGACCTCGACGAAGTCATACGCATCATCCGTGAAGAAGATCAGCCCCGTGAGGCGTTGATGAAGCGATTTGCTCTGAGTGAGATTCAAGCCAACGCCATTTTAGATTTGCGCCTGCGGAATCTTGCCAAGCTGGAAGAGATGAAGCTACGAGGCGAAAAAGCGGAATTAGAGGGCGAAAAAGCGGATTTGGAAATCACCTTGGGTTCCAAGGCTCGCATGCAGACTTTGATCAAAAAAGAGCTGTTGGCGGTAGCCGCTGATTTCGGTGACCCACGTCGCTCACCCCTGATCCAAGCAGAGGAGTCTCAGGCGTTCAGTGAAGAAGATTTGTTGACCAACGACCCGATAACCGTCGTGCTATCGACTAAGGGCTGGGTGCGAGCTGCTAAGGGCCACGATGTAAAACCTCACGAGCTGAACTATCGAACCGGTGACGAGTTTGGTCAGGCAGCGAAAGGGCGTAGCAATGATGTACTGGTTTTTATGGATTCTGACGGCCGCAGCTACAACACCGCGGCCCATACCCTTCCCTCAGCCAGAGGTCAGGGCGAACCTCTATCGGGACGCTTCAAAGCGAAAAACGATGCGCGATTTGTGGGTGTACTAATGGGCAGTGGCGACGCGAAAGTACTCTTGGCGTCCAATGCCGGCTTCGGTTTTGTTGGTGTACTCAGTGAAATGGTGACCAAGAACAAAGCGGGTAAAGCTTATTTGAGTGTGCCCACCGGAGGATTTGCCTTACCTCCGTTGTTGATCGACCCGTTGCTCTACGAATCAGCAGACGCCAGCGTGGCTGCCGTAACCGATCAGGGTCGCTTGTTGGTGTTTCCCCTCAAGGATCTGCCAGAACTGGCTAGAGGCAAGGGCAACAAGCTGATCAACGTTCCTTCGGCGGCGTTTAAGTCCGGGGAAGAAGAGCTGGTGGGCGCAGTAACACTGGGTGAAAAAGACGAGTTGCTCGTGCACGCCGGTCAGCGACACCTGCGTCTGAAGGCTAAAGATTTAGAAAATTATGTGGGTGAGCGCGCTCGGCGGGGTC
>JAACDS010000346.1 GCA_009936895.1 Pseudomonadota bacterium | reverse complement strand
GCACGACTTCACTGGTTAGATAAGTCTTTGCTGCAGCATGAGTTTGTCTTGTTGCTCTTTTACCGAGGCTTTTGGTGACCACCCTGTCGCGCCGAGTTACGGGGCCATGTGGAAGAGGGTGTTGTCGATCAAATTCGGGCAGCCGGTGGTGAGGTATATGCGGTCACTAGCGAGCCGCAACATTTGGCAGATCAAGCGCGTGAGCATTGGGGGCTGAATTTCGAAAGTATTGGAGATCCGCATCAGGAGATCTCGAAAACATGCAGTGAGCGTGGTTGGCTGACGCTATACGCGAACAGAGGCAAGCTGGAATTTTTGCAGAGCGGGGCGGATTGGGAGATTGAACACCCGAATGGGTTTTTTCAGCCCGGGGTGCTAGCGCTGTCATGCGAATCTCGGGTGCTGTATCGCTGGCGCTCCGTGCCGTCTTATGAAAATTTAAACGGCACAGCGATGCGACCCACCGCTGCGCATGTCTGGGAAAGCACCGAACGCGCGCTTAGGGCAGGGCATGGAGCGAACGATGCTGCTCATGATGACCACCCCGTAGTCGATAGTCAGCCGCCACCGAGAATTCTCTTTTATGCGGCGATTGTTGCAAATGGATGGTTCGTTAAGCCTAGATCTTTTATGTACTCGCCGGGCATGGAGCCTATTTCCGCGAGATTTAAAAAGGCCTTTTCGCGTTGGATTCTTTTCTTTTTGTTCTGGACGATTGCTCTTATCTTCCTGCCAGTCGGATTGGTTGGTGCGGCTTTTGCGGGGTGGCTTCTTCGAATCACAGTTGAACTTAACCGAGTCATCGGCGACATGGACCATCAAGTCCAAGTCGAGAGTGATTAGGCGAGCTTCTAAAAGCCCAGCGATTATTCCAGAAACGGCAGACAGCCAGCATCAGAGAGCACTTCTCGCAGGCCAGGTGCATTTGCGTTGGCTAAAAGCGCCTTAAGCCTCGAATAACAATTCACCTGATACTTGAAGGTGGGCTGAGCGTATGGCTGCTCCGCCAAAGTCACTGATACCTCATCTACTCCGTTGGCATAGGCTCTTGCATTCGCCTGCAAAAAAGGAAGGTAGTACGTGGCGCAAAAACGCAACATATCGCTCACCGCGGGTCGCATGCCGGTGATGCCATGCCATTCGCCTTCAATTCCACTGCTGTCCTCTAGTCTTCTGACCCAGTCGTAGACGCTGGGCACAGTGGTGCGCATGATCATCATGGGTGTGTGATCGCTGGCCAGGGTTTTGAGCTGGCCGAACAATCCGAAATCTGCCAGAGAGGGCCGGGTGCCAAACAGATATTCGTCACGAGTTGCGAAGCCATCAAGAATGGCTAAGAGCTCATGAAAGCTTTGTTCAATAATGGGCTTGTTTTGTGGTGTGCAGCCCACCAAGGGCATTCGTGACACCTGACGATCACGAATTGCTCGCGCCGCGTTCGCCAGTGCCTCGCCCCTCAAACCGGGCGTATTGTCGCTGATGATTTGGCGGCTGCTGTATTCCTGATCAATCTCAAGATCCCATCGGTAATGAAACATCATTTTCGTTACCCACTCGTCGGCCATGTCCTCGATAAGAAAAGATAAATACTCGACCGCGGGGTCCGTTGGCCGAATCGAGCGTTCGTCATGCCTAGCTTCTAACATCATCGCCAAGGGCGTTGAGTCCACATGCAAACTGTCATCTTCGGGCAGGCGCAGAATTGGAATCACAGGTGGCCCATCATGTCTGATCTGAGTGCGTATCGCCGGCGTGATTTGAATCCAGTCAAAGGGTAGTCGCCGGTAGTGCAAAATCGCTCGCATCTTCTGCGAATAAGGCGACCCGCCTCCGCCATACAGTTGGTATCGCTTCATTTTCTCACTCCCGTTCTCGCGCTGACTTTACGTATATTTCTCGCGACTAAGTTTTTACCATTGGTTTGTCAGAGCTTGATCCAATTCGGTGACGATCATACGCGCTCCCATGCAGTTGCCGGTACGCTGGGATCAAGCTGGCGTCCAAGCCGGATTACGTCATAACTCGTCCAACGACATGTCGGATGACAGATCACATTCTAAGCCGAGTAAAACAGCTCCAGTGTACGGTGAAAACCGCGCTCCATGATCTCAGTCTGCGGTGCTAATCTTACGTGGGAAAGACGGAGAGCATCTTCCAAGTTCGGCGAAGCCACCAGTTTGATCGCCGTGAATAGCACTAAAAGGATAGCGTTATGCTTGAACCGACAAATAATCCAAACCCTTCCTATATGGTTGATCCGCCGCGGCTACTGCGGTTTTTTCTGGCCAAAAAGCTTGGGCGTATTGCCAATACACAGCAGATTATGAAAAACCGGGCAGCGGTTGAAGCAAGGCGTCGGGCAGAGGGCCGTGCTCACGTTGTGGAATACTTCCAGCAGATAGACGACCCCTATTCTCATCTGATGGCGCAGGTCATCGCGCGATTTGCAGAGCGTTACGACATTGACATCGTGCCGCATCTGATTCGCGCATCCGGTGGCCGAAATCAGCCAGAGCAGGAAAAGTTGGCTGTTTGGGCGCGTCGCGATTGCGCTCTTATCGCTCCTCACTATGGCTTGAACTTTCCGCCAAATGCACCAGTGATGCCTGAGCATGGACAGCAGCAGGCTGCAAGCCGGTTGCTCGCCAAGCGGAGCGCAGACGAGTTTCTTGCGCGAATCGAGAG
>JAACDS010000050.1 GCA_009936895.1 Pseudomonadota bacterium | reverse complement strand
CGCCGTCAATATCCACCAGCGTAATATCAAAAGCCTCGAGCGCCAGACTTTCAGCCAATGTACCGCCCACTTGGCCCGCGCCAAGAATCAGTATTTTCACGGTGAGTCTGCCTTGTGGTGATCTGCACCTTTTTCCAGGACGCAGTAATAAAAGCCGTCGGTTAGAGGCTCGGTTGGCAGTAGCTGCCAGCCATATTGAGTGGCATTACCCGTTGCCAAGCTTGTGTTAACGACGCAGGCGTCGGCGGTGCTGCTAAGAAAGCTGTGAATCACCTGATCGTTTTCCTCAGAAAAAACGGAGCATGTGGAGTACACAAGAGTACCCCCAGGCATCAAGCGTTGCCATAAATTCTGTAGCAGCTGACGCTGCAGTGCCTGTTGCTCTCGCAGCGCTTCTTCGGTGAGCAATAGGCGAATGTCCGGGTTGCGTCTAATGGTACCGCTGCCAGAACACGGGGCATCAATGAGAATGATGTTGAGGTTCCCGGGCAAAGGTAGATCGATGGCGCAACCGTCCGCACAAATCAGACCGATAGAGTCGGTCGCCAATGGCGAGCCGTCGGCATGGGGGTGAGTAATATGACCCAGCCGTGTTGCGATCGCGCTGAGCTCCTGCAGCCGCGTTGCTTTGTTGTCCAAAGCAAACAGGTGGTGTTCGATGCTAGCTTGGGTCAAGACTTCGCGCAAATGAAACAGTTTGCCGCCCGGCGCGGCGCAGGCATCCAGCACCTTGACGGGAGAGGCATTCGGGCCCTTGGACAAAAGAGCGTCCACGATCAGATGAGCGGCATGTTGTGCCGCTTGATCCTGAACTGCGCATTCCCCCTGATCCCAACCGGGAAGGTCGGTGGCAACCTGAGGATCGAGCAGCGTAACGGTTTCTGGCCAGGGGCCGTCGGCAAATGAAATCTTTGCAGTCTCAAGGCGTTGCTTGAACGTACTAGGGGGGATCGCGATTTGGTTGATGCGCAGAGTCATCGGCGCGCGTCGATTGTTGCCCTCCATGAGCGCTAACGCCCTGTCGCCGTACTGGCGATGAAGCAGCGAACGAAGCCACTCCGGGTGATCGCTTGTCGCCAGCGTTTCGGCGTCCGGCTTCTTTTCTCCTCCGCGCTGCAGTGTTCGAAGGACCCCGTTTACCAGGCCTTTTGCCCAGGGTTTGCCCAGTCCCTTGCAGGCCTCCACACATTCACTGATTGCAGCATAGTCTGCTACAGCTGTGTACTTCAGTTGGTAAGCGCCCACTAACAAAAGGTTTTGGAGATCCAAATCCTTGGTCTTGAGTGGGCGCTTCAATTGTTTTTGGATTGCATCAGTCAAGGAAAGATAGTGACGTAGCGTGCCGTAGAGCAGTTCGCTGTGCAGCGAGCTTTGCAACCACTGGGGCCGCTGGTCCCGCACCCAATCGATGGTGCGTCCATGGCCAACAATCTGGGTTAGCGCCCGTGCGATATCCAAACGGGTATTGGCGTTTTTCGGACCTTGGCCAGCGTCTGTGTTTTGTGTCATGGCGAGTCGTTAGCTTCCGGGTTTGAAAAGACTGCACCCGTTTGAAACACGTCTGGATAACCGTTGTGAGCGGCGGCGGCATCCATCGGTAGACCCTTGCCTCGATTGATCTTGAGTTTAGACACCTGCAGCCAACCCGAACCGCATTCGATCGTAACGGTCTTTTTACTGGCTGGGGCTTGCCGGCCGGGTGTGCCCATTGGCGCGATATCGGTTAACTCGCGAATCGCCGTCGCCTCTAGGACTTGTACTTGGGTCTGTCCAAGGGTGGTGATTGCGGGCATACGGTGGTTGAGAGCCCAAATTTGTCGCGCAATATCTGACGCATCCCGTGCCCAATCGATGATGCGATCCGCTGCCGTCAGTTTGTGAGCGTAGCTGATGCCCTGGTTAGACTGCGGTGTCGGGCGCTGCGGCAACCGACTGAGAACATCAATCAGCAAATGAGCTCCGGTGTCTGCCAGTTGATTTTCCAGCACTTCGATATTCTCGTAGTCGTCAATCGTTAGGGATTTCCTCGCGAAAACCGGACCGGTATCTAGGCCTTTCTCCATTTGCATAATCGCGACGCCTGTTTCCAGATCGCCAGCCATGACCGCTCGCTCAATTGGCGCTGCGCCACGCCAACGGGGCAATAGCGACGCATGCACATTGATGCAGCCATAGGTCGGAATATTCAGCACATGCTCGGGTAACAGCAATCCATAAGCAGCGACGATCAATACGTCCGGTGCGAATGCTCGTAACTCGGCAGCAGATTCGGGCTCGCGTAGGCTTAGAGGTTGGGACACCGCTAGCCCGTGATCGACAGCAAGGACTTTGACCGGATTAGGCGCCAGTTTCCTTCCCCGCCCGCGTGGCCGGTCGGGCTGGGTGAGTATGAATTCACATGGCATAGAAGAATCTTGGAGCACCTTGAGAATGCGAGCGGCAAAGACGGGACTACCGGCAAAGGCTAAACTCAGTTTTCGGGGTCGCTCGTCCAACCTAGCGCGCTCGCTCTCGCAATTTCTTGGTGATTCGGCCGCGCTTCAAGCTCGACAGGTAGTCCACAAAGAGTTTGCCCTCTAAATGATCGCACTCGTGCTGGATGCAAATAGACAGCATCCCATCGGCAGTAAATTCCACCGGATTGCCTGCGACGTCCTGGGCCCTGACGATCACATGTTCGAATCGCTCAACCGAGTCGTAAACCTCCGGCACCGACAGGCAGCCTTCCTCACCCTTGATTTTGCTCCCATACGGTTCCAGTACCGGGTTGATTAGCGTATGAGGCTGGTCGTTTCCTTCGCTCACATCCACGACGATGATTCGTTTGTGGACGTTGACTTGGGTCGCGGCCAGGCCAATGCCCGGCGCCGCGTACATGGTTTCCAGCATGTCCTGAGCAAAGACGGCAAGGTCTGCGTCGAAGGTCTGTACCGGTGTCGCCTTGGTGCGCAGGCGCGGATCCGGGTGGTGTAGTATTTTCAGTCGAGTCATATGTTGCTGTCGTTTTAAGCGCAGTAGTCCCTGGAGGCCGGCAGTATAGCGTCTCGATGAGAAATCTCGCACAGACATTGAAGACTTTGGTGATGCCTATTCAACCAATGCCCCGGCTATAAAGTGGCCACCATTTGCTTCGATTGGATACCGATGAAAAATTTTGCGAGTGAGGAACCGGCGGATGGGCGTTTTGTGTTTCAAAGCAGCGGCGTTACACAGCATCTGTGCGCTTTATTGTCGGATTGGTCTCGCCAGACGATTTCAGCCTGGTTGGAGAACGCACCAAGACCCAAAACCATGCTTGAGTCTTCCGGCGAACCGGATGACGAATTCCGGCGCAATACGCCACTGACTGCATTTGTCCGGCGGCAGATCCTGCCTCGTGACTTGAGGGCCGCCAACTTCTTTGCGGTTGGTCTGTATGACTCGAATTACCCTGATTTACTCTCACATATCCCGGATCCCCCCTTAGTTCT
>JAACDS010000345.1 GCA_009936895.1 Pseudomonadota bacterium | reverse complement strand
TTTTTGTACTTTGCCAGTTTGTACTTGCAGATTGATGCCTACGCCGGTCGCGAAAACGTGGTGGGTCTGGCTGAAGAAGACATACCCAGCTTGGCTAAAACCATTGCGGAGGGTTGGTTTTATTTGGGGGCTTTTGCTCTGCTGATTTTCTTGCTGATCTTTTTGCAGCAAGAATCCATTGCGCCCTATTACGCAACCGCAGCACTGTTGGTGCTGAACCAGTTCTCGCCTAAGCATCGTCTAGATCTCAGTGGAGCCGTAGATTTGATGTATGGCGTAGGCAAACTGCTTATCGAACTGGTGGTGGTTCTCGCCGGTGTGGGTTTGATCGTTGGTTCGTTGTCCCTGACAGGGCTTAGCGGCACCTTGGTGAACGACCTGCTCAGTTTGGCTGGGGACGATATTGGTTTGCTGCTCTTTATGGGAGCGATCACCAGTTTTGTTCTGGGTATCGGTATGACGGTGACGGCGGCCTACATCTTTCTGGCTGTGGTGCTTGCCCCGGCCTTGGTGAGTCAGGATCTGAATGCTCTGAGTGTTCACTTGTTCATTTTGTATTGGGCCATGCTGTCCTATATCACGCCTCCGGTGGCATTGGGCGCCTATGCGGCGGCTTCCATTGCAGAAGCGAACCCGTTGAAAACCGGGTTTGCGGCCATGCGCCTGGGCAGCGTGATCTACATCATTCCGTTCATTTTTGTCTTGGATGTCGCTTTTATTCTGCAGGGACCTTGGTACGCCTCGGCTCAGGTGTTCGCGGAAGCGATCTTCGGTGTTTGGCTGATTTGCGCAGGATTGCAGGGTTATCTTGCCGGCCTGGGCAGACTGGATTCTGGGCTTGTGCGGCTATTGATCGGCCTTGGCGGACTGGTGATCGCCATGCCCCAGCTGAACTGGGTGCTGGCTCAACCACCATCAAACGCCGCCGGCCTGGTGGTTGGTGTAGCGATGGTGGCGGCAGGTTTGCTCGTGCAGCGCTTTGCGCCGTCAACAGCCGCCTGATCTAACGCTGGCTTTGATCTCTCGGCGTCACCAAGGGGTAGCGTCTGACGAACTGGTCGAATAGATCGCGCAGCGACAACAGACGGCTGGCGTCGCCGTCGATTTCCAGCCGCTTGTTGTCCAGTAGTGCTGCGGCATCGGTTGCTCCGGTCAGCAGATTTTTGAAGTCCAGCGAATTGATGGTCAAGGTAACCTGAGGCTGCAGGTGCTTCGCGTCTTTAAAGTAATTCAGGACACTGTGACGCACGCTCAGCAGGTAGCGGCTGTCGAGATCGGTAAACACCAGTTCGATTCGTAAATCCAAATCTAAGGCGGCTTCGGGTAACAGCCGCACGGCAAGCACTTGGAAAAAATTCTCGATGGGCATGCCCGCGGCGATACCACCACTGGCGGCGAAGGGCTTGGATTCCGGTAGGCCGTTGCGCAGCTCCAAGGCACCGCAAAGATAGAAGTTACGCCAAGGCGCTGATTCGGACTGATAGCCCAATTGTTCGAAGGTGTCAGCTAGCAGCGCCCGACCCTCAATGTGCTCTGGATCAGCCATCACCACATGATTGAGAACCTCGGCAACCCAGCGGTAGTCGCCCGCAGCAAAGGAATCCTTGGCCTTACGAACCACTTCGTCTGGGCCACCCATGTAATCCAGGTAGCGAAAGGCCTGTTCGGTGGGCGGCAGTTGATGAAGAGTGGCGGGATTGCCGTCGAAAAATCCAAGGTATTTCACATAAACGGCCCGTGCATTGTGGTGGACGGTGCCGTAGTAATCCCGATTGTAAAATTCCTGCCCCAAACTCGGTGGCAGGCTGACCCGTTCGGCTATCTCTTCTTTGCTGAAGCCTTTATTGGCCAGTCTTAGGGTTTGGTCGTGAATGTATTTGTAGAGATCGCGCTGTTTTTCCAAGTACTCTATGGCCCGCGCCTGACCCCAGATGGGCCAGTGATGTGAAGCAAACTGTATGTCCAAACGATGGCCGAACAGCTCAATGGATTCGTTGATTTGCGCAGACCATGCCAGAGCATCACGTACTTGCGCACCCCTTAGGGTATAAACGTTGTGCAGATGGTGGGAGGTGATCTCCGACATGCACAATGCCTTGAACTTGGGCAGGTAGAAGACAAATTCCGCGGGTGCTTCGGTACCCATGGTCATTTGGAACTCGATCTCGATGCCATCGATGGTTCGGGTTTCGCCGGTCTCGCTGACCGTATCCGAGGGTACGATAAAGCCTGTTGAGCCCAATGACAGCGATGCGCCTAAGCCGGTGGTGACAAAGCCCGTGGTGGATGGTTTCAGCAGGTTGCCGTACATGTAGGTGGCGCGCCGCCCCATGGCGTTACCCGCCAATACGTTCTCATTCAGCGATTCGTTGACAAAATCCTTGGGCGCGATGACAGGCACTTCACCGGACAGCACGTGTTCTTGGGTGACAACGCCGAGTACCCCGCCGAAGTGGTCGATGTGGCTGTGCGTGATTAGTACCGCCACCACCGGTCGTTCACCGAGTTGCTCGTTGGCCAATTCCAGTGCAGCTGCTGAGGATTCCGACGACGTCAACGGGTCGATGATGATCCAGCCCCGGTCGCCGCGGATCAGCGTCATGTTGGCGATGTCGAAGGAGCGCACCTGATACAGGCCGTCGCAAACCTCGAATAAACCGTGATGCCGCGCGTTGAGCTGCGCTTGGCGCCACAGGCTTGGATTTACCGTAGCCGGAGCCTCGGCGTCCAGAAAATCAAGTTCTTCGAGATCATAGGTCACATGCCCGTCCGGCCGGCGGATGGTGATTGGGTCCAGACTCGCGATGAAACCGCGTTTGGCGTCCTCAAAACTTTGCCGGTCGCTAAAGTTGAGCGCTGATTGAACTCGCGCTTGGGCTTGGCTCGTATGTTCGGTGGCTGGCTTGGGTTGGGATAGATGCTCGGGTAATGGGCTGTAGGTCATAAGCTTCACTCTGGTCGCTGTTGTAACGGGTTGGTTCGAGTACTTGGTTTTTGTTACGCGGGTTGCTCGCTAATTTCGGTTTGAGGATCGGGTGTGTCGTCATCGGCGTCGAGCTTGGCAAAGTAGATCTTTGCGGCGTGTAAGACTTTTGGTGCGAGCCAGATAGCAGACACCATGGTCGGTATGGCCATCAGCGCAAACGACCCATCGATTAAACTGACTGCAGACTCGATAGATATGATGGCAATCAGCACGATGGAGACAACGAAGACCATGCGGTACGTGTTGACGTGCTTAGAGCCGAAGACAAAACTGGCGCACTGAGAGCCATAAAACGAGTAGGTGAACATGGTCGTCGTCGCAAAACAAAGAACGCAGACGAAGACCACAACGGTGCCCGCAGGACCAAGAAGGGTAGAGAAGGCATTGGCCGTCAGGGTGACACCCTGAGACGCATCACTCTGCCAGGTACCGGCGATGAGAATCATCAGAGCCGTGGCGGTGCACACGACCAGCGTGTCGATAATGGGACCAAGCATGGCCACTAAGCCTTCACGAATGGGTTCGTTTGTTTTCGCCGCCCCATGCACCAAGGATTCGGTGCCCATGCCGGCTTCGTTGCTGTACGCCCCGCGCTGCACGCCGTACAAAATCACGGCCAACACGCTACCGCCAGCCGCCGCCTCGCCGGTAAATGCATCGCTAACAATGAGGCTTAGCGCCCCGGGTATGGCGCTGATGTTGAGCAACAAGGCGAACATGACGGTGACCAAGTACAGACCGGTCATCAAGGGGACCAAGACCCGGGCGGTGCCGGCAATACGGTTTAGACCGCCAAAAATCACCGCGCCAGTGATGCCGGCAAGGATGGTGCCGCTGATCAAGTTGAAGACAAGCGGGTCTTCGGAAGGGCTGAGGAAGCCCTGTTCGATCATTACCAGATCACGAAAGATTTGAATCAGCTGATTGCTTTGCAGCGCGGGTAAGCAACCGACCAAGCCAACGACCGCGAAGAGTGAGGCGAGGAAATGCCAGCGCTTGGGCAATGCTTCTCGTATCACGTACATGGGACCGCCCTGAAGCTCGCCCTTATCGTCGTAGCCGCGATACATGACCGCGAGGGAGCAGGTGAAGAACTTGGTCGCTATGCCCAGTATTGCCGTCATCCACATCCAAAAAATCGCGCCCGGCCCTCCGATCTGGATTGCCAACGCGACTCCGGCGATGTTGCCCATGCCAATGGTGCCTGCCATGCCCGCGGTCAGCGCACTGAAATGAGAGATGTGTCCGGGATCGTTGGGGTTGTCGTATTTGCCTCTGATCAGATCAATGCCGTGGCGAAGGTAGAAAAAGGGTGCGAACTTTGAGCGCACCAAGAAATAAAAACCGCCACCCAGCAATAAAACGAGCAACCAAGGCCCCCAAGCGTAGGCGGCATATTGCGTGGTGATAAACTGGATGGTGTCGAGCATGCGGAGACTTTTTTCGGGAAACGGGCAGAGTAAACCTTTCACCCCAGTCGGGTCTATTTTTGAATGCTCGGTTTGGTCTAGGACGCATTTGACCGTGGACGGAATAATGCGTTTACACTTTGATGGTCGAACGCAGCGCCGCGCAACACCGTTGAATTGAAGGAATGACATGACAGTTGATCTGCACACGGGCCCATTGGGTGAATCAGCGGAATATGCCGACGGCTACGCGCCAGACCGCCTGTTTCCTATGCCGAGACAAGAGGGCCGTGAGGCCGTGGGTGTGTCGGGATTTGGCGACTGGGTAGGACAAGACGTTTGGACAGGTTATGAATTTTCTTGGCTAAACGAGAAGGGCAAGCCCGTGGTCGCCGTGCTGCGTCTGACGGTAGATGCCGCCTCAACGCATATTGTTGAGAGCAAATCCATGAAGCTTTACCTCAATGGTTACGCTCAGACGCGCTTTACATCCAATCAGCAGGTCAGCGAGCAATTGAGCGCGGACTTGGGTGATGCCTTTGGAACAGTCGCAACAATTGAACTGATAGATCCAGCGGATACTGCCTTGCAGGTAGCGATTCTGGATGGTCAATGTTTGGACGACTTGGATGTTGCTGTTGATGAATACCGACGCAACCCTGAGCTGTTGAAATTGAAACGTTCGGAGGGTCAAGATTCTTCCGACGACACGGCGATCAGTGAGGTGCTAACGAGCCACTTGTTTCGCAGCCTATGCCCTGTCACGGCGCAGCCGGATTGGGCATCTCTTTCGATTGGCTATCGCGGAAAGGCCATTGACCATGAGGGGTTGCTGAAATATCTGGTGTCATACCGTGGGCATCAGGCGTTCCATGAAACCACCATTGAGCGCATATACGCTGATATTTGGGGTATCTGCGAGCCCCAGAGTTTGGTGGTCAGTGGCCGCTTTTTACGGCGGGGCGGGTTAGACATCAGTCCAACCCGGTCCAGTGAACCACTGGCCACAGAACACTGTCGCCTGTCCAGGCAGTGACGCTGGCGAAGCTCAGTCGTTTTTATTCGGCGCGATCTTGCTGCGGAGCCAGCGCCACCACGTGTTGCCTTGTCGTAGCCAACGCTCCAGGCCGTCCATTTGCTGCGCCAGTTCTGCGCCATTGGCCAGCATGTCATGGCGGGTCGTTAGTGGCCGGTCAACGTCGAGCGATTTTACGGGCTTGGCTGGGTTGCCCGCAGCAATCACATTGGCGGGTATGGCCTTAGTGACCACGGAACCTGCACCGATGACGGAATTCTCGCCAATGCGGACGCCCTTGCAGACGATTGCCCCGTCACCAATCCAAACGTTGCGCTCTAGCGTCACCGCAGCGGTGTGTCCAATCGCCTTTGTACGATCGTAGAGATCATGCCAATCCGCGTCGGTGATGTAGGCTCCTGCAGCCAACATGGTGCTCTCACCAATCGTGACCGCACAAGCGGAGTCGATCCGCACGCCTGGACAAATCAAGACGGCATCACCCACGTCAATCTGGCCCTGGTGTTCGTGCATTGCCCAGGTGGTTAATCGGACGGTGCGATCGGGTGCCGTAATCACATGAACAGATGTGCCGAAGCTGATCTTGCGGCCGTAGAGCTTGAGATTCCACGGCTTCATGATCATCGAATGATGGCCCAGAGTCTCCAGCTGAGGCTTGATGAAGTGATGCACCCACGCTGCCTCGATTTTGCCAAGCAGCACTTTGAGCGCATACGGGCGATGGTCGTCGCGCATGCTGGATCCGGATCTGTTGTGAGTCTTTGGCTTTTACCCTGATGGCCGGGTATCCGCAACCCGCCGAGGTAGATGGTTCTCAAAGTTGGGCCGCGAATACCCGACTAAATGACCATCCACTGTAGGAATTGATGAGCATTTCCTTTAGCATCTCGCACCGCAATGGTGACCCATCTTGGTCCCCTGAAGGCGACATGTTGTGAACTCCGCCAGGCCTGGAAGGGAGCAACGGTAACAGCGACGTCGGGCTTTGGGTAAGGCTGGATGGGTTGCCACCATCTTTCGGAGAGGTGGCAGAGTGGTCGATCGCGCACGCTTGGAAAGCGTGTAAGGTGTTAAAACCTTCGAGGGTTCGAATCCCTCTCTCTCC
>JAACDS010000344.1 GCA_009936895.1 Pseudomonadota bacterium | reverse complement strand
TTTTGGAAGGATTCTTTTTCACGCAGTTGGGGCGGATAATAGACCGGGTTTTCCACGTAGTTTTGCGCGATCAAGTTGGCTTGTATGTTGTGCTTGGCGACCTCGACACCCAGCGACCGGATGTAACCGCTTTGGGCGGCTCTGGCCGCGCTGTAGGCCGTCACCGTCGGCATGCCTTTCAGGGCAGTCGCACTGCCAAATACCACGATTTTACCTGCCTGCCTGGCGATCATCTGCGGCAGGACGGCCTGACACAGGCGGTGCAGTGGATGCACCATCATGTCAAAGGTGCAGTGCCAATCTTCTGCGGTCAGTTCCGTGACCGGTATGCCGGTGAAATTCGGTGAGGCCAGATTTGCGACCAGCACATCAATCTCACCATTGCCGCTGATGAGCTCCTCACAGCGCCCGGGCTGAGTCAAATCCGAATTGTCCGCAATGACCTCTGCTCCCTCTTCGCGAGACAACTCGATGGTTGCTGGCCCCATGTAGTCTTCAGCCTGCGTGACCAATACGCGCTTACCTGCAAGACGTCCGCTCATCGAATCCTCCCTAATACCCGAGTCTGAATGGATGCAATGACATTAGCATGGAACACCTTACTGCCGAAGACTGGGGGTATAAGTAGTGAAAAAAACGCATGGGTGGTATTCCAGCCATTTGCATTCTGGTGGCGATATACTGCGCGATGATTTATCCCCAGACAGGAAAAAAGATGTCACAAAGCAGAGTGAATCGCGGCGAATTGCAAATCGCCGCTCAATTGGATGCATTTGTAGCGGATCACGTTGTACCCGGTACTGGCGTCAGTGTGGAGGCCTTTTGGGCGGGTTTTGAAGCCTGTCTGAAAGAACTGGGCCCCGTGAATCGTGAACTGCTTGCGGTGCGTGAGAGTCTGCAAAAACAAATCGACGAATGGCATCTGGCCAGAAAGGGTCAGCCCATTGATGAGGGCGAGTACAAAGCCTTCTTGCAGTCCATTGGTTACTTGTTGCCCGAGCCAGCAGACTTTTCGATTCAAGTCAGCAACGTCGACAGCGAAATTGCTGCTCTTGCGGGTCCCCAGCTGGTGGTGCCGGTTATGAATGCTCGCTACGCCCTGAACGCGGCGAACGCGCGTTGGGGTAGTTTGTACGATGCCTTTTACGGCACGGACATCATTGCTGAAGAACCGGGCCGAGAAAAAGGCAGCAGCTACAACCCAGCCCGGGGTGAGTTGGTCGTGGCACGAGTCCAGCAGATTCTCGACGAAGTGACTCCCTTGGCCCATGGCAGTCACAGTGATGTGGTGAGTTATGGCATTGGCATGGATTCCGACGGTGTTGCCCACTTGCGGTGCATTTTAGCCGATGGCGGCAATACGGCGCTAAAGGATGAGTCGCAGTTTGTTGGCTTTGTTGGAGAAGAAGACCCCAGCAGTATTTTGCTGCAGCACAATGGTCTGCATCTGGATATTTTGATTGATCGAAACGATCCGGTGGGTGCGGTAAACCCGGCAGGTGTGAAAGACGTGGTCGCCGAGTCCGCCATGACGACCATCCAGGACTGTGAGGACTCTGTGGCCGCTGTGGATGCCGAAGACAAATGCGTCGTCTACGGTAACTGGTTGGGTTTGATGAAGGGCACCTTAGAAGAGGTAATGGAAAAGGGCGGGCGTCGGGTTGTTCGCAAACTCAATGCAGACCGCACGTACACCGCCTCAGCCGGTGGTGAGCTGGTCTTGCACGGCAGAAGCCTGATGCTGGTTCGCAACGTAGGTCATTTGATGACGACGGATGCGGTCTTGGACGGTCAGGGCAACGAAGTACCCGAGGGGTTCTTGGACGGCTTTGTTACCGGCCTAGCGGCCAAGCATGATTTGCTGAAGACCAGTGGCGATTTACGTAACTCCAGCACCGGAAGCGTGTACATCGTTAAGCCCAAAATGCACGGCCCGGACGAAGTATCGCTAGCCGTTGACTTACTGTCGCGAGTGGAAGAAACCATTGGTGTGGCGCCCAACACGCTGAAGATGGGCATCATGGACGAAGAGCGCCGTACCAGTGTCAATCTGAAAGCCTGTGTTGAGCGCGCCAAGGATCGCATCGTGTTCATCAATACGGGTTTTCTTGACCGTACCGGCGACGAAATACATACCAGCATGGAGGCGGGCCCCGTCTTGGAGAAAGACGTCATCAAGGCTCAGACCTGGATCACCGCATACGAAGACAATAACGTAGACGTGGGTTTGCGCGCCGGTTTTCAAGGCAAGGCGCAGATTGGCAAGGGCATGTGGGCCAAGCCTGACGAAATGGCAGAAATGCTTGAAGTGAAATCAAATCATCCGAGAGCGGGAGCGAGTACCGCGTGGGTGCCATCACCGACTGCTGCATCGTTGCACGCGCTGCATTATCACCAAGTTAACGTCGCCTCGGTGCAGGACGAACTGCGCGGTCGAGTGCCGGCCAGCGTCGACGATATTTTGAAAATTCCATTGTTGGCTGGCAAAAATCTGTCCGCTGAAGACGTGCAGGCGGAACTGGATAACAACGTTCAGGGCATTCTGGGCTATGTAGTGCGCTGGGTAGATCAGGGCGTGGGTTGTTCCAAGGTGCCAGATATTAACGACGTAGGCCTGATGGAAGACCGGGCAACCCTGCGCATCTCCAGTCAGCACATTGCTAACTGGCTGCACCATGGGATTTGTAGCGAAGCACAAGTTCGCGCGACGATGGAGCGTATGGCCGCCGTGGTCGATGGACAAAACGCAGGGGATGCCGAGTATCGCCACATGGCGCCAAACGTCGATGACAGTGTCGCCTTTCAGGCTGCCTGTGACCTGATCTTCGCCGGGATCGCGCAGCCCAGTGGCTACACCGAGCCGGTACTCCACGCGCGCCGTCGGGAAGCCAAGGCGAAATTTGGCGGCTAATGCCCTTGGGTCGATGTTCTGGAAATCGTTCAGCAAGTTGGGTGGAAAGGATAGGATAGGAGTGCAATATGGGAACGCTTGAAGGAAAGAATGCGTTAGTCACCGGTGCCGGCCGCGGCATTGGCGAGGCTACTGCGCGCAAGCTCGCTTCTCACGGGGCGAAAGTGTTGATCAATGACTTGGATGCCGATGTGGCGGAAGCCGTAGCGGCATCAATTCCCGGCGCGGTAGCATTCCCAGCAGATCTAACCGATCCGGCGGCTGCGGATCAGGTGGTCAATGCGGCGCTTGAAGCCCTAGGGGGCTTGGACATCGTCGTAAACAATGCGGGCTATATATGGCACAGCGCCATCCACAACATGAGTGACGAGCAGTGGGATGCCATGATCGATATTCACGCCAGTGCCCAATTTCGGATCTTGCGAGCCTATGGGCGCTGGCTGCGTGAACATGCCGGGCCGGACGCGCCAACGCGGAAAGTCGTCAATGTTTCCTCGACCATGGGCGTGCACGGCGGCGCAACACAGTTAGCGTATTCTGCAGGCAAGGCGGCTGTGGTGGGCATTACAAAAACGCTGGCCAAGGAATGGGGCCGATTTAATGTCACGGTTAACGCCGTCGCTTTCGGTGCCATCGAGACACGGCTCACCAGTCCGTACGAGCGCGAACCCAATATTTCCATGGTGAAAGGCCTGCCTCGTAAAGTGGGTCTGAGCCATGAGCAGCTGGCAGCGGCGAAGGAGGCATCGCCCCTAGGTCGCCTCGGCACCCCGGAAGATGCGGCGAACTCGATTTATCTGATGTGTGCACCGGAGTCCGATTGGATAACCGGCGAGGTCATCCTCGCCAGCGGTGGTGTGCGTTCCTGATCAGTGATTTTGCGGCTCGCTCACGCCCTTGGGTATGCGAATGTTGTCGACCAGCGCCATCACGTGATCCGGGGCCGGGGCCGTGCAGCGTGAAATCACCAGCGCCAAGACAAAGTTGATCACCGCGCCAAGGCTACCGATTCCTTCAGGCGAGATGCCAAGGAGCCAGTATTCGGCGCTGTTGGTCTCTGGGGACACGAATTTGAAGTAGGCGATGTAGGTCAGACTGAAAATCAGGCCGGCGAGCATGCCAACGATCGCCCCTTCTCGATTCATACGCTTATCGAAAATACCGAGCAAGATTGCTGGAAACAGCGAAGCCGCTGCCAATCCGAAGGCGAAGGCGACCACCTGCGCCACAAAGCCGGGTGGATCGATGCCAAGGTATCCGGCAATGCCAATGGCTGTGACCGCAGCCAAGCGGGCATAAAACAACTCTTGCCGGTCCGTCAGCCCCTTGGCAAAGGTTTTCTTCATCAGATCGTGTGAGACCGATGTCGATATCACCAACAACAACCCAGCCGCCGTCGACAGGGCGGCGGCTAAGCTGCCCGCAGCGACCAGAGCTATGACCCAGTCAGGTAGGGCCGCAATCTCCGGGTTAGCCAGCACCATGATGTCCCGATCCACATACACCTCGTTGTCGCTGGTTGTTGGCGTGTTCAGCACGTCCCGAGAGCCGTCGGCGCGACGGTCAGGGCCAAAGGTAGGCTTACCTTCAAATGGCGCACCGGGATGGTATTGAATGCGGCCGTCTTCGTTTTTGTCTTCCCAGCCGATCAGGCCAATGTTTTCCCAACTCTTGAACCATCCCGCCACATCGGTGTACTGCGTGTTGTGGATGGTTTCGACGAAGTTCAGTCGCGCAAAGGCTCCCACCGCGGGTGCGGTGGTGTACAGCAGAGCAATGAAAATCAGCGCATAACCTGCGGACTTGCGCGCATCGGAAACCTTGGGCACGGTAAAGAAGCGAACGATAACGTGGGGCAATCCAGCGGTGCCAATCATCAACGCCATGGTGATGGCGAACACGTCGATGGTGCTCTTGCCGCCTTGGGTGTAGGCGGCAAAACCCAGCTCGGTCAGGGTTTGGTCAAGCTTGTCGAGCACGGACAAACCGGAGCCGTCTGCGACTTCCGCGCCCAGTCCAATTTGCGGAACCGGTATGCCGGTAACCAGCATGGAAATGAAAATGGCGGGCACCAAATAGGCAAAGATCAACACACAGTACTGGGCCACCTGGGTGTAGGTAATGCCCTTCATGCCACCCAGTACGGCGTACATAAAGACGATGGCCATACCAACAATGACGCCCCAGAAAATTGGGATGTTGAGGAACTGGGAGAAGACGATGCCGACGCCGCGCATTTGTCCCGCGACGTAGGTAAACGAAATCAGGATCAGACAGACCACTGCGACCACGCGAGCCGTGGTGGAATAATACCGAGTACCGATGAAATCCGGCACGGTGAACTGACCGAATTTGCGCAGATAGGGGGCGAGTAAGAGCGCCAGAATAACGTAGCCCCCGGTCCATCCCATCAGGTACACGGCGCCGTCGTAACCCATGAACGCGATGATGCCCGCCATGGAAATGAACGACGCTGCGCTCATCCAGTCAGCGGCAGTAGCCATGCCATTGGCGATGGGATGCACGCCACCCCCGGCAACATAGAACTCGTTGGTTGAGCCGGCCCGAGACCAAATAGCAATGCCGATGTACAGGCTGAAAGACAGGGCGACGAACACGTAAGTGAGGGATTGAGCATCCATGCTATACATCCTCCGGATTTGAGGATTCGTCCTCGTCGTCAGACACCCCGTACTGGCGGTCGAGTTTTTGCATCAGATGAATGTAAACAAAGATCAGGGCAACAAAGACGTAGATGGCACCTTGTTGTGCCCACCAGAAGCCCAGCTTGAAACCGAAAAAAGGAATTTGATTCAGCTCCTCGACCAGCAAAATCCCAAAACCGAATGACACGGTGAACCAAATACTGAGCAAAATGCCGAGCAGGCGCAGATTGGCTTTCCAGTAGCCATTGTTGTTGTCGTTCACGAAAATTCCCCTCTTTCTCCAAGCCCAGATACTGCACCAAGCGATGACGGTAATACAGGCCTAGCGAGCTTCAAGCCAACCTTGTAGCCTGTGGCGCTGTTAACTATCGGTGCCCTCTATGTCTACTGCTTTCGATTTGGATTTTCCTCGGGCTCCGGTCCAACCCATTCGTCCTGCGGCTACGGTTATCGTTGTGCGAGAGGCACCGAGCAGTTACGAGATATTCATGCTGAAGCGCACCAGTAAGGCGAGCTTCGCTTCGGGCATGTATGTGTTTCCGGGAGGTCGCGTGGATTCAGACGACCACCTCCACGCTTATGATGCCCATCGACACGGGCCCACAGAGGATCAAAAGCCGCAGGTCGCGGCCTTGGGCGATGAGTGGCGTGGATTTTGGATCGCCTGCATTCGCGAAACCTTCGAAGAAGCGGGTCTGATGCTGGCCTATACGACGGACGGTGAGTTGGTGTCCTTTGCCGATGCCGCTGTGCAGGAACGCTTTGCAGGCTATCGCGATCCGCTGCACGACGGCACGCTGTCCTTGCTGGACATCTGCCGCAAGGAAAATCTCAAATTGGCGGTAGATCATATTCATTTCTATAACCGGTTTGTGACCCCATTGGGTCGTCCCCGGCGTTTCGATACGCGTTTTTTTATTGCCGCGGCTCCAGAAAGTCAGCGTGGCAGCCACGATGAACACGAAACCGTCGACAGTATTTGGATAACGCCGCAAGAAGCGCTGGAAAGGCATGCGGCAAAAGAGTTTGATTTGATGAATGTCACGCGAATTCAGCTAGAAGCCTTGGCCCAGTCGCCAACTAAGGCTGCCTTGCTGGAGATGTCCGTGAACAAGCAATACTTTTCCACCATGCGGCCCGTGTTGCCAAAGGAAAACAAAAGATAAAACGAGACGCACGAACGGGGGCCAGACCGTGTCCGACGAATTGCCGATAGACATACGCGATCTTGATCTTGATGCCGACATGCCGGGTCTGCATCGGGTATGGCGTGAGATTGGATGGTCAGACAGTAAGCAAACCGACCGTGCCATGCTCGACTTTTATGCCGAGGGTGAGACCGGAGTCGCGCGGATTAATGACGAGGTAGAATGCGCGGTGCTGGCGCAGTACGGCACCATGCGTCTGGATCAACACGATCTGCCTCTGTGTGTTGTTTCGGCCGTGACCACCAGTCGTATCGCTCGAGGCTTGTCTCTTGCGCAAAAGCTCACTGCCCGCCAGTTAGTGAAAGGTCAGCAAGCAGGTGCCGCGGTCGCGACTCTAGGCATGTTTGATCAAGGCTTTTACAACAAAGTGGGTTTTGGAACTGGTGCCTACACGAACGAATTTGCCTTCGATCCGGGATTGTTGGATGTCGGTTTCAAAGCTCGAACGCCGGTACGATTGAGTGTCGAGCAGGCGGATCAAATGCTGGGGGCCATGGTGGCTCGTCCGCGGGTGCACGGTTCGGTGGTATTGAATTTGCCGCGCACTTTCGAGGCCGAATTGACCATGGACGACAATGCCTTTGGTCTGGGCTATTACGACGGTCCGCGATTGACCCATTTTGTGTGGATGCGCGCAAAGGGTGAAAATGGCCCCTATCAGGTGAAATGGATGGGCTACGAGAACGGAGATGGCCTGCTTGAGCTACTGGCACTGCTCAAGTCGCTGGCGGATCAGATTTACTCCATACGCATGCACGAACCCCCTCACGTGCAGTTGCAAAGTATGCTCAAAAGACCGTTCCGCAGTCAGGCCATTGCCGAAAAGGGTAAGTTCTACGCGGATCAAAATACCTACGCGTGGTATCAGCTGCGGGTGTTGGATTTGGCCAGTTGTCTGGGCGCGCTGTCGTATTCAGGACCGGATATGGCCTTTCAACTGAGCCTCCAAGACCCCATTGACAGTGTTCTGCGCGCAAAGGAGTTGGCGGCTGAACGGGCAGCCTGGCGTTCCCTGAGCGGCGATTGGGTCGTGACCTTAGGCAGGCAATCGACGGCGGTATCTGGCACCGATGCAGCGTTGCCGATGCTGGAGTGCACGGTCAACAGCTTCAGCCGCTTGCTCTGGGGTGTGGCCAGCGCCAGCAGTTTGGCGATTTCAGACGGGGTCAAGGGGCCTTCGCACTTGCTGGAATCCTTGGATGGGG
>JAACDS010000049.1 GCA_009936895.1 Pseudomonadota bacterium | reverse complement strand
AGGCGCGACGCTTCTTACAATGATCGTCTCTCAAACCCGAAACTGGCAAAACGGAAGAACCGGGGCGCTTATCGCTCGTAGACCAGTTCGCCTTGCAAGTACGTTTGTATCACATCAAGTGCCATTAATTCTTCTTCCGAAACCGTCAAAATATCGGCGGGCAACACGATCATATCCGCGTATTTTCCGGGCTCCAGGGACCCTTTGATGTCCTCATCAAAGTTTAGGAACGCGCTGGTCAAGGTATAGCCTCGCAGGGCCTCTTCTATCGTGATCGCTTCGTCCGGGCCATACACCTTGCCGCTCATACCCTTGCGCGTCGTTGCCGCATACAGACCAACCATGGGGCCAATGGGCAGAATGTCGCTCGATAGAGCGACGGTTATGCCAGCATCCATCGGTGAGCGCAGCGGATTGTTGTGCGCCAGACGCCAGCCATCGAGATTCGCTGCATAACGACCCTCAAGGGTGTAGGTGAAATTGGGTTGCTGAGTGATGTGGATATTTTGTTCGGCCATTTTTACCATGGTCTGCTGAGGCGGGCGCATGGAAAAGTGGTTCAAGTAATGCCGATGATCCTGACGGGGATTGCGTTGCAGGGTCTCGGTCAGCGTATCCACAACCAGAGCGATCGCGGCATCGCCAATGGCGTGTATACCCATCTGCAATCCCGCATCGTGAATTTCGTTGATCTGCTTGACCAGCTTAGACTGAGCCATATTCAAATAGCCTCGATACTCTGGCATGTCTCGATAGGGTTTCAGAGTGTAGGCAGCCGGTCCGGTAAAACCGCCATCCACAAAGATTTTGATCGGCCCAATAGCCAGCCAGTCGTCCCCGTCACCGACCTCTCGCATCAGCGTCTTGATCGCCGCAGGGTCATCCCACTCAAACTGAAGCTTCGCTCTGGGCAAGGGTAGCGCGCGCTCTGCGTAAACAGACTGCCAGCGGCGGTAGTCCTGCGGCGTTTTTTGCGCATCAGTGATACTGGTAATGCCCTTGGCCAGCAGGCTGTTGAGGTTCACCGCGAGACTGCGCCTGAGTTCAGCTTCTGTTGCGGGTGGCACCAGCTGCAGAATCAGGCCGTGACGCTCACGCACGATGCCATTGGGTTCGCCTGTCGCTCCGCGTTCAATCACTCCGCCCTCGGGATCGGGCGTGTCCGCATCGATGTTGGCCGCTCGCAGGGCCAGACTTGAGGCGACTGCACTGTGAGCACCGGCTCGTGTCAGCACCACAGGGTTATCCGGCGCGGCATCGTCCAGATCATAGCGGGTGGGTTTACGCTGCTCTGCCAACTCATCCTCAGACCAGCCGTAACCCGTAATCCATTCACCTGATCCCAAAAGGGCTGCCTTGTCTCGCACCAGCGACTGAATTTCTACGATGGAAGAAACGTCAGTCAGATCAATATAACGTCGCGCATCACCAGAGATATGCGTATGGGAGTCTACGAAACCCGGCATCAACATTTGACCTGACAGGTCAACGGTCTTCCTCGCGCGGTAGTGATCGAGCAGTTCTTCGCCGCCGCTGGCGACCACTTTACCGTCGGACACAGCCAACACCGAATGAATACTAAAGGCGTCGTCCACGATGAGTATCTGGCCGTTGTGAAACAACAGGTCGACAGATTCCGCATCAACCGGGGCAGCCGCAGACCGGTCCGGCGACTCGCCACAGCCGGCACCCAGAAACAGAACAACGACCAGACAGGTCAGCAAGCTGGCGTTCAACACAGGCGAAGAAAAATAGTTCATTGGGATCTCCAAGGGTCAGCGTGTCGTCTCTCTCTCGCTCGCCTTTCGTCTTTCAATCCAAGCCTCGAAGCGCTTTTGCAGAGCGGAAAGGAACGGACTGATCCGACTGTGGATATGGCGCCATTCCGATACGTCATGCGGCCCCAGAGCCCCGACTCGCCAGGGAAAGCAGTGTCGAAGGCCCGGGCTCGATTAAGAACGTCAGTCGTTAGTTAGAGGTGGCGGTGATGTGGGTTAAAAACGAGTGGTCGCACGTATAGATGGAGGTATAGAGAGCGCCGAACGCTGCCCCGTCCTCTGATCCGTTGAACCAATCGGTAATTTTGCCAAATGCCTCGCCGGAAGGCGCAATGCCAATCCAGTTGACGGAGTTATGACGGATGGGGAGCTGCTGGAAGCCAACATAAACCGTGTAGGCATCTTGCAGCCCTGCTTTTTTCAGCATCTGACTAAAGTCGCTCATCATGTTGTTTACGTCGGCCAAGGTTTTACCTTCGTTTAACTCACAGGTATAGATTTCCGCGACGGGGCCCGCCCATGTGACGGAAGAGCACAATCCAAGAAGCAGGGTTATTATTGATTTTTTCATTAGCGTTCTCGTTGAGTAAAGAATGGTAGAGGCTACCCGACCGGTGTGTCGGTTCCAAGGCTCGCGCCAAGTAAGGTTTTTCAGCCTTTTCAAGGCGCCAATCAGTAAACCCGCCCTAATGTCACCGACGTCGCGTTACGGCCCAAGCGATCTAACCATCTATGCACTGAGACGAGCCTCACTACATCAGCTAAAAGAACAGGAAGCCGACGCGCTCGGCTACGCCCGCACTACCTGCGATCAATACTTTGGCTTGGTTCCAATTGCTAAACACAAATTTGCAAATCTATTCCAAAAATCAGACAGTTGCCCAGCACTACCTTGCTAAATAAAAAAATAACGATACGAGGAAGACTCATGAAGAAGCTACTCATCGCATTGCTCGCTCTGGGCATGTTCAACCAAGCGTCGGCAGATGACCACTCACAAACCTGGCGTGGCGTAAACATGGCCGAGAACTTTGCTGTTCAATTCGAGGTCTGTGCGCTAAAACCCGGCAAAACCCTCGCTGACGTGGAACGGCTGGATGCCAGGATCAAAGCCATTTGGGCCAAGTTAGATATAGATTTGTCTTTCCTGCGCCTATCACCAATGTACAGCGCAACCATGCCCGGCCAGCCCAGCACCGATTACATCAATCT
>JAACDS010000048.1 GCA_009936895.1 Pseudomonadota bacterium | reverse complement strand
GATACCCGCAGCATTGTTCATCGCCCAAATAATGATGCCCACGGAAGCTATGAGACCTACGACTGTTGCAATATCCATTTGAATTCCACAGTTGTGATGATGCTAGGCAGATTCTCCGCCATAAATTACATGTAAACAATCGGTTGATAGTGCATATACTTTAAAGATCTCACCGAGCGTCGAATTCTAATGGGAAATCAAGGCGATGATGAATATTTGCGAACAAACTGATAGCCGATTGAAACATTGCCTTGGCTGGATGTGTGCGGCGATGGTCAGTCTCGTGCTAGGCGGCTGTGATTTTTCTCGGGTGAACGTGTCTTGTGCTGAACACATCAAACCCGGCGACATGGGGCGTTTCGTCGATCAAGGCAACGGTATTGTTCTAGACCCTCAAACTCAGTTGGAGTGGTATCGGTGCGCCGTCGGGCAGCGCTACACTGAGCGGGGCTGCTCCGGGTCGCCGAAGCTCTTGGCTTGGTCCGAAGTCGATGCCTATCTCGCCGAGATCAGTGAAAAATCCGGTGATCTGTGGCGCGCGCCGACCGGCGGTGAGTTTGTGGCGCTGGCCGAAGCCCAGTGCATAAATCCATCGCTAAACCCCAACGCCTTTCCTAACAGCCTCATCGACAATCATTGGGTGAAGGGCGAGGGTGTGTACGATGGAGAACCCTGCATGGTTTATACCTACCAGGGAACTCGATCTTGCAGGGTATTCAGCGAAGATCTGCGACCTTTCTTTATGGTGAAAGCGTCCTAGGGATCGTCTTAGGAAACCGTCTGCCACGCTTCGCGAAGTTCTGACATCGCAGTATAGAGTTTGACGATGGAGTCGCCGTCTCGGTCGTTCTTTGCCTTGAATAAGCTTGCCGCGATGGACGTATAGGTGTCATACAGGCTTTGTGCTACTTCACCGCCTTGTTCCATATCCAAAACCCCTCTCAGAGCGATGACAATTTGCATCGCATGAGTGGTCGCTTTGTCGAAGGCCTCGACTTCCTCACGGGTGAGGTTTTCACTGGCCTGGCGCAATAACACGCAGGCTTTATCGAACAGCATGAGTACCAGTTGAGCCGGGCTCTGAGATTCGGTTTTTGTTTCTACGTCAATGTCGCTGTAGGAAGCCAGCGCGGATTTTCTGTACATCTTTTTTTTATCCAAGAGAGTCTCGCGCTGACGGTGTGTCAGCACGTTTTACCTATTAAATAAATCGGATACAAGTGGCGCAGCTTTAGGGGTTTGTGCAGGAACGCCACCTGTATCCGTTTTAACGGGCTATGTGCTTTTGTCGATGAAGGTGCCGAGCATTCGCGTTAGGTTGCGCATGAACGACAACAGCTCTTCAGCCGGCATGTGACGGATCACGTCACCGGAATTTGAGTCCACGACTTTGACCACGCGCGCACCACTGGATTCATCGGTGGTGAACTCTACCGAGCGGTTACGCAAGTCCATCATGACTTGAATCTGTTCGATAGACTGATCCAGCTCTTTTTGAGACACGTTCTGTCCCGTCGTCTTGGCTGTTGGCAGTACACGCTCTGCTTGCACTCGATCCACGGTCTGTTGGGGCATAATCGGTTTGGTCGCTAATGGCCCCGCCACCGCATCAGCTATGACGCCTGATGTAATATTTTCCACTGACATTTCATTCTCCTTGGGCGACCATTTCGCCCGACTACGTTGCGTTGCGGCTGATGGAGCTGCCGGTAACGCTCGAGTTAACCCGTGTTTTGGTCACGGGCATGCTTGGCCCCGACTGCCGGATGCTAGCCTCTAAGCACCTGCAGGACGATTTCGGTAGAGGCGTTTGCCTGTGACAGCATGGATGCCCCTGCTTGTTGCAACACTTGGGCTTTGGCTAAGCGAGATGTTTCCGCCGCGAAATCAGCATCTTCGATGCGCGAACGGGCACCGATGGTGTACTCCGTCACCTTCATTAGGTTGGATACAGAGTAATCCAATCGATTTTGCAAGGTACCCAGTGAGCCTCGCATGGACGACACCCGCTCCAGCGCACCGTCAATGGTTGCAATTGAATAGCTCGCGCCGAGCGCTGTTGATATGTCGACGACGCCGACAGATTGCAGCGCTGCCGTTTGAAGGCTGTCGGCGAAAAAGGTGTCTGCGGAACCGCTTGTTTGTTCCAGCGTAAAACCAGACGAAGAACTCAAGCGTAATGTTCCCGTCACCAAGGTCGTATCCGTGCTGCCAGCCGCAGCCAGCGAAATGGCTGTGTCTGTTTGTTCGGTGATGCCATCATTACCAACAGCTTTAACGGTAAGGTCCGTACCCGACGTACTGTTTGCGATAACAATGTCGTCGCCATCCGAGTCGGTCAGCAGAACCTGATTTTCCGTTGTGGCAGAAGCCATCACACCGGTCGTGCTTGAAATGGCATTGATCTTGGACACCGCGTCAGTAACGTCGTTACTGGAAATCGTAAAAGCTGCGGTTTCTGTGCCGTTGATTGCTACTTGGTAACTGGTTTCAGTGGCTGAACCCGAGGCAAGGTGAGCGAACGTTCTTGCTTGAGCGAACACGGTGGTCGCTCCGGCAACTGAATTGATTTTCTTTGCAATATCCTTGGCGGTGTCGTTGGCCGAAATATCAACGGTGCGCGTATTGCCGTTGCCGACGATAGTGATGTCGTCCGCATCATCGGTGTTGTTTGCCGTATTCGCGTAAGCGGTTGCCGCCGCATAGGCACTGAGATTGTTTTCACCAACGATGGTGTAGGCTCCCAGTAGAGACGACTCGACGGAATCGATGGTGAAGTTAATTTCTTCACCAGACATAGTACCGACTTGGAGCGCTTTGGCAGAAAACGAGCCGTTTAGCACTTGGGTGCCGTTGTAGCGTGTATTGGCTGACACCCGAGAAATTTCCAGCTGGAGCTGATTCAGTTCGTTGTTAGCGAAGGCTCTTTCCGTCGCCGAGTTAGTGGCGTTAGCGGACTGTACCGCCAGCTCTCGCATGCGTTGTAGCATGCCGGAAACTTCCACTAGCGCGTTCTCCACGGTTCGGATCAGTGCAATGCCGTCATTGGCATTCTTGGTGGCCATGGTCAGGCCACGGATTTGCGAATTCATTCGCTCCACCATGGCTAGGCCGGCGGCATCGTC
>JAACDS010000343.1 GCA_009936895.1 Pseudomonadota bacterium | reverse complement strand
TTGCCAGTAGTGTTCGAATCATTGTCGTTGCTCGAATGCGACGCCATCTGTGGCCATCTCCAAATCTAGTGGTAAGAAGCCGTTTGCTGCGGCTTGTTGTCGAAAAGCGGCTATCGCCTGTGGATCCTCGGAGAATGCAATGCCGATATCACCACCACCCGCGCCGCAGGGCTTGTAGAGCACTCCCAAGGCGGCGGCAAGTTTACCCAACCTTGAGTGTTCTTGGGTGAAAATATTGAGAATTGCAGCCTCGTCGAGGGCTTTTAGTGTCTGGCAGTAATCGGTCAGCAATGACAGATTTGGGCCCTGCTTGCAGATCTCATTGCTAAGCATGGCGAGGTCGTTCAATGGTGTGTTGTCGGCGCCGTCTCGCCACCGTTCAAAGTGAGTGATGTGATCGGTTGTTTTGGCGCTGTTACCACTCCAGACAACCTGCCAAAAGAGATCTGTTGGCCAATCTGCGGGTACGGCCTTGCCCTGTTGAAAGTGGATCAGTCCGCCGTGCCAAGCACTGGCGACATCGAGTCCGCTGCCTTTTCCCCCTTGCCAGTCACGATGTAATGCCATTACGTCGCTGAGCAGCGCAGAGTGCTGGGTAAGCTCGCATAAGGCGCAGTAGGTTGCGGCGCAAACCGCCGCCGAAGAGCCTAACCCTAATTTTTCACCTGCTGCGAAAAATGCTGAACTGTCCGCTGTGATGCTCAGCGGGTTGGCGCATTCGGCGAGGGATCTGTAACCCCAGCGAGCCAGAATCAGACGAACAAAGGTGCTTTGCGGGTTGCTGGGGAGTTGATCGCTCGGGCATCTTGCGGGTTCTGTGACAAACCCTTCGCTGTGAAAGTGCCAGTGCTCGTCCGGCGAGGGCGCCATCCGGATTGTCGCCCGGTTACTTAGTGCCATTACGCCGGCGGGCGCACCGGCCAACACGGCGTACTCGCCCCATAGGACAATCTTTCCCGGCGCCGATGCATGGATCATGTGACGACTCGAGCACCTTCGCCAAGAGAACTTTGTATCACATTGAGTACTCCTGGCGTTTTGCTCAGCGCGCTGGCGACGGCGTCAGTACTTGTCGGTAGACACACAGCTTTGATTTGCGGACCTGCGTCCATGGTAAAGAACACATCATGTCCCGCTTCACGCAGGCTGCGTACCCGATCCATGCACGCGATACTGGCCGGTGTCCAGTAGCTCAAGGTGGGTTGGCTGGTGAGCATAATCGAATGCATTTTCAAACAATTAAGTTCGGCAACCGCGGCAAGCGCAGGAAAATCTCTGCCGACAATGGCCTCAGATGCGGCGGCAAAGTCTGTGGCGGCGTCACGCACCCAGGCGTTGTAGTAGGGCGATGTCAATCTCGAACGCTCCATGCCCTCGCCAGAGTTGACGCTTTTGGGCTCATTGCTGGTGACCGCAACCACTACCTCCAGCGGCCAATGATCGTGTTTCGCCATGGGGATTGCTTGCCACTGGGGCGGCACCAACGCCACGAAACCGCCGAAAATTGATCGAGCGGCACTGGCGGAACCCATGCGCGCCCACTCAGAACACATTTCCTGATTTAACCCGAGGCCACAGTGCGTGTTGATGGCGATGATTAGGGCGGCAAAGCCCGATGCTGACGAGGCCAGACCAGCACTGGTGGGAAAATCATTTTCGCTTTCAATTTGCAGCGGTGGCACATCGAAGGTGCCGCGGAGAGTCTCCAGCCAGCGAACCAGTTTGGGATCGTTGGTGGTATTGCCGTGGAGAACGAATGTGTCTGACGTCGCGTTTGTGACGCGGGTGACCGTGGTCAGTCCGGCCAAGGTGATGGACAGATTCGGGGTTGCCGGAAAATTGCCCGGCTTTTCCTGTTTGCCCCAGTATTTCACTAGGGCAATGTTGGGGTGAGCGTGGGCTGTTGTCATGGAGGCCTTGGTAGGTTCTAGCGATATGCCGCGGGCGGCGTAAAGTCGAAGCCTAAACGCTCCAGCTCCTGGGCGACACCAATGGTGACAAGGTCACCAAACTCCGGTCCAACAATTTGCACGCCGATGGGCAGCCCGTCATTGTTTAGGCCCGTCGGGATGACGGTAGACGGTAGGAATGCGACGCCAGTCAGCCCAGCCCAGAACACTTGTTCAAAGTACGGCCGCTCTGCGTTGTCGACCAAAATCGTGCGTTCGCCGAATGGACGGTGATCGTGCTTGAACGCCGGCGTCGCCATGATCGGCATGACCAGGGCGTCGAATTCGCTAAAGTAATCGTGCCAAGCCCAGCGCAGCTTGTTGCGCGCTTCGTTGGCTGTGGCCCAATCTCTGAACGACGTGACCTGCCCCCGGAAGACTTTGGCGGCATCGCTCTGATCTGCCGGATCCAGCGTGCTGACATGTGCCACTAAGGAGTTGTAGTCGGCATCGGGCATGCGTGATGCCATGGTTGCCTGCAGCAAATGACTATATATGTCGTGGGATTCAGACGTGTCGAACGCCGGACGCGCTTCTTCATTCAGGCTTGCACCGGCATCGCGTAACGCAGCGGCAACGAGGTTGACGCGGTCTTCCACTTCTTTAGTTACCGGTGCTAGTTGGTCGCCACGCCAGATACCGATGCGCAGATCACTAAGATTCCGACCGTTCAGATCCGGCAGATCCAGCTTGTAGCCTCGGGCGACAATTGGATCGGGCCCCGCAATCACGTCGATTGAGGTTCGTAGATCGCTGGCAGAGCGTGCCAACGGCCCGATCACCGAAATGTCGGGGGTGGAGCGCATTTTGGGCGCGGCAGCATGGCCCTTCATCCACAGCAGACCATGGGTCGGTTTATGACCAAAGACGCCGCAAAAGTGCGCAGGGTTGCGAATAGAGCCGCCAATGTCCGAGCCAATTTCCAGGCCGGTCAGCCCTGCAGCGAGGGCCGCTGCCGATCCGCCTGACGATCCGCCAGGTCCGCGGCTGTGATCATAGGGATTGTTGGTGGTGCCATAGACGTCGTTGTAGCTTTGAAAATCAGCCAATGAGATCGGGATGTTGGTTTTGCCAAAGACGTTTGCACCTGCGGCTTTGAGTCTTTTTACGGCTTCGGCGTCTTCATCAAAGATATTGTCTTTTAGCGCAGGATTTCCCCAGGTCGATACTGTGCCGGCAATATGAAACGACTCCTTGACGGTCATGGGAACGCCGTGGAGCGGGCCTTGGACTACGCCTTTGGCCAAGTCTTCGTCGGCCCGTTGCGCGTCTTTCAGGGCTTGTTCTCGCGTATCGACGACCACGGCGTTGATCTCACCATCGTACTGGTCAACTCGACCGAGGTAATAGTTGAGCAGTTCCACTGCGGATACTTCTTTGTTTTGAATTTTAGCAGCCAGCTGGGTGGCTGAGTCAAAGGCGAGTTCGCTCACGCTTGTTTCTCCCATCCATTTTTTAGAGAACTTGCATCGGAGCCTGCCAACTCGCGCGCTTAATGACAACCGATGATAGGGTGTCGCACGTGCTGTAACGACCTGTGATCGCTTTCTGCTAGGGATCGATTTTGAGTTTTTCCATCCAGCGCTCGATGGGTTTTCGCAATGGCGGTAGGTCTAGGGCAATCAGCGCCATACCCAAGGGCAACATCCAGAAGCCAAGAATCGGTAAAAAGCCGAAGACTCCACCGACCATAAACAGCAAACCCACAACGCTGCGAACCCCTGGCGGCAGCGTGTCCTTGCCCCAGGCGAGAACGCGATACGAGAAGCGGCGTATTTTGCGCTGGAGTGGGCTGGGTTTGTCTGTCACGGCGCAGATCAGTACGCTGTTAGCTTGTGTTTAGACATAGGCAGGCTGATCATCGGGGGCTTCGTGATCGTCCGGGTGCGCTCGACGCGACAGAGACGGGTCGACGGATCGGTAGTGAAAGACACCCTCGTCGTCTTCTGAGCGCTGCAGTCGATTTCGGTGCAACAGCAAGTGAATGTGAGCAATCGCTTCTCCGAGCGCCATCATCATCTGCCTGCTGTCGAGTTTCCGAGCAAACAGCACGGGCAGCAGGTCCTTGGCAATCTGTGGCTCTACACACGCCTCTTCGATAGCCAGCATACGATCTTCGTGGTGGTGGATCAGATCGCGGAGTCGAGGTCGCACGCCAAAAAACGGTAGGTTGTGGGCTGGCAAAACAAAGGTGTCTTGGGGGATCACCTCGAGAAAGTGGTCGTGAGAGTCCATCCAGTTCTTCAATGGATTGGCGTTGGGCTCTGTTGGATGCACGCTGACATTGGAGGTGATGATGGGCAGAATCTGATCCCCTGAAATCAGCACCTTAAGTGCTGAACTGTACAAACAGGCATGTTCTGGTGAGTGGCCGGAGCCAACGATGATTTGCCAGTCAGTATCGCCAATGCGCAGGATTTGCCCGTCGTGCAGACGTTCATAGCCTTGAACCATCGTCGGCATGCTCATGCCTTCGGATTCCCTGGATTCCCACATTTTGGCGAGTTGCTGCAGGTAATCTTTGGGCATACCTGCTTGGGTATAGAACCGTTCGCCAATCCAGCCCGAGCGAGAATTTCCGCCGCCGTTGGCAAAGGTTCGGGCCTGATAGTACTCACTCTGCGTCATGTACAGCGGGCAGCGAAAGCGGTCAGTAATGTCCTTGGCCTGACCAATATGATCCGGATGCATATGGGTACAGATCACGCCAACGACCGGCTTGCCACCCAGTTCGTTGGTAAACACCTCTTCCCACACTGCGGAGGTTTCCGCATTTGCCAGCCCCGTATCGACGATCCACCAGCTGTCATGGTCTTCCAGCAGATACAGATTAATGTAGGCAAGCGATCCGCTCATTGGCATGGCTAGCCAATAGACTCCGGGTGCCACAGCTTGGAGTTTGCCTCGGGCAGGCCGCTCGTCGAAGGGATAGGTTATTTCGTCGAAAGACTTAGGTGTTGTGATGCTCATGGACGATAGTATACCGACTTGTTTTTTTCGCGCTGCTTGCGTTTTCGGATCAGCTGCGGCAAGGGCGACAGTCGCCTCCAATGTGATAGATTCAAAGCGATAGGGGTAGAGAGGAGAAGACCTGTGGCGTCAGTGTTAGCAGACATCACGGTGGTAGAAGTCAGTCAGAGTCCTGCTGCGGGATTGGCAGCCATGGTAATGGCGGACTTTGGCGCCGAAGTCGTTTGGTTTGAATATGCCGGAAAGCGGAAAAGCTACCGCGTGTGGCATCGCGGCAAGCAGCGGGTGCAAGTAGACCTAGCACCACATCACGGGGCTGCCATGGAAAACGCTGACATCATTCGGGCTCATATCCTCAACAGTGCCGATGTGTTCCTGACTGACTTGAGTGCAAGACGACTGGCTGAACTGGGTCTGGACTGGCAGACGCTCGGCGGGCAGCGACCGGATTTGATTCACGCAGAGGTCAGTGCCTTTGGTGATGACAATCCGTTTTCGGGTCTGGCTGCAGATGGTGAACAGGTCATGCCTGAAGAGAGCTTGGTGGCCGCAGCCATTGGGCGCGCGATGATATTTGAGGGTGTAGCCAAGCGCCCTGGTCCCGTTTATCCCGCAGTGCAGGTAGGTACCCACGGCGCCGCCCAAGCGACCTTGACCGGCATTCTGGCTCAGTTGGTTGCGCGTACCCAGGGCGGCCGAGGGCAGCGTCAGCAAGCGAGCATTCTTCGCGCGCTGACCTCCTACGACCTAGTGGGATTAGGTGTCAGCCAGCTGGGCGAATCGCCTTTTCCCGTCGTGAATCCGCTCGAGGTGCTGCCAATGCTGAATTTTCAGCCCGTGCAGTGTTCCGACGGACGTTGGATGCAATTGGGGAATCTGTTGCCGCATCTGCAGGTGAATTTTCTTCGCGCGGCTGGCTTAACCGATATTTTGGACGATCCGCGTTTTGCAGAGCAACCGTTGGACGAGGCGACTACTGAAGATTTTCGCAAACGTGTTTGTGAGCATATGGCGACCCGCTCTCGGGACGAATGGATGACCTTGTTTGAAGCCGATGGGGGGGCCGCCTCACACCCGTATCAAAGCACGCAGCAGGCCTTGCAAGATCCTGACATCGTTGCCAACGGCCACAGCGATAGCAGTCACGGGTTTCGACAGCTTGGCGTATTAGGGCAGTTTCAGCGAACACCGGGACAGGTGGCATTGCCGCCGGTCGATGTGGCGCTGGCCGATGTGGATCTGCCAAACGTCTTTTTACCGGCGACCGAGTCGTTGTCGGTCGAAGCGGGTCGTGAGCTGCCTCTGTCCGGTGTGACCGTTGTAGAGGCGGCGGCGATTATTGCATCGCCCTTGGCGGCCTCTATGCTGGCGGATCTGGGTGCTCGAGTAATTAAGCTGGAGCCCCTTGACGGCGACCCGTTTCGGTTGATGGCCTTTGGTTTGGGCGCAGACCGATGCAATACCGACAAAGAAAGTATGGCCTTGAATCTGAAGAGCGCAGCCGGCCAGCAAATCGCCCAGGATTTGATCGCAGAAGCTGACATCTTTATTCACAACTACCGCCCTGGCGTACCCGAGCGCTTGGGTTTGGATTACCAGACTCTGGCCAAGCGAAATCCGCGCCTTGTTCACCTGTCTGCCACGGGCTATGGCACTCAAGGGCCAGGCAAGATTCGACCGTCAACTCACCCGGTACCCGGTGCTGCGCTTGGGGGGGTGTTGTATCAGTTTGGCGAGTTACCTTCAGAGCGTCTCGATTACCCGGCCATGCTGGATGTGAGCCGACGACTGTTCCGAGCCAATGAACTCAACCCAGACCCAAACACCTCCTTTGTCGTGGCCAGTGCTGCGGTCATGGGATTGGTGAGCGCGGCAGGTACGGGACAGGGTCAAATGATTCATTTAGATATGTTTGGCGCCAATGCCTATGCGAATTTTGACGACTTTACAGAAATCAGGGGTGGTGCGGCGCGCGTGCCGCTGGACCCTGATCACCGAGGTAAAGGGCCGTATGAGCGTCTGTATCCCTGCCGGGACGGCTGGCTGATGATCAGTATCGCGACAGAGGCTGACCAAAAACGGCTCATGGACGAAATAGGCAGTTTCGATCATCTGATGAATCAGAGCGCAGAGTATTGGCAACAGCGCCTGGTGGGCATGGGTTTGGGTGTGATCCGAGCAGACGGATCAGTGACGGGCTTGCGTATTCAAGAACCCGCTTTTGCGGAGAGTGGATTGGTGGCGGTCTATGACCACCCGCTTCACGGTAGGGGCATACGTCATGGTGCTATGTCGCAATGGCCCTTGAGTGAACGTCGCTTGCAGGGGCCTTGTCAGATCGGCGACGCCACGGAGTCTTTGCTGGGAGAGCTGGGCAAAACGGTAGAAGAGATGCAATCGCTGCGACGCAGTGGAGTGGTCAAAAATGGTGCAGAGGCGTTATCATAGAGGCCCTGTAACGCTACACGGGTAGCGGGAGCGACGATCATGAGCGAAAACCAAACGACAACCGTGGAGTCGAGCAAGCACTTGCAGCGTCCGACGGATTTTTTTACCGAGGAAGAAATTGCGTACCTGCGTGAGGTAAACCCTTGGCGCAGCGCTCTGTCCATTGCCCATTGCTGGGCCGTCATTGTGGGCACATGGATTATCGTGTCACTGTTTCCCAATCCGCTGACGATCACGCTGGGCGTGATGATTATTGGAACCCGGCAGCTGGGTTTGTTTGTGCTAACCCACGATGGTGCCCATGGCGCCCTGTTCAAGAACCGTAAGGTAAACGACTGGGTCTGTGAGTGGCTGCTCAATCGCGCATTTACCGACGAAAAAATCGATACATACCGCAAATATCATGTGGTGCATCATGCCAATACTCAGCAGGAGAATGATCCAGATCTGGTGCTGTCCAAGCCTTTCCCGATTACGAAGAGCTCTTTTCGCCGCAAGGTGATTCGTGATCTGACGGGGCAAACCGGCTGGGATCAGTACGGGCGTATTGTCAAAGCTGCGTTTAAAGGCGACACCCTGAAAGAAAAGCTGCAGCGAGCGTGGCCGCGCCTGGGCCCCAACGTGCTGATCAATTTGGCGTTCCTCGCCGCGTTTAGTGCCGCAGGCGTGTGGTATATGTATTTGGTGTTGTGGATTCTGCCAGCGTTTACCTGGAATCGTTTCGTGGTTCGGTTGCGTAATATTGGCGAGCACGCGGTGGTGCCTGATAACGATGATCGTCTGCGCAATACCCGTACCACGCTGGCCAGTTGGTGGGAGCGGGCGCTGATTGCGCCTTATCATGTTCAGTATCATCTGGAACACCACTTGGTAGTGAACTGTCCGCACTACAAGCTCCGTGAAGCCCACGATATGCTGGTAGCGAAAGGCTATCGGGATCAAATGGAAATTCAGCCCGGCTACAAAGCCGTGCTGAATTTGGCGCTTCGCTCAGGTTAGCCTATCCATTAACCCCAGCAGGTTAACGTTTGAGGCTGTTCAAATACTTGATCAGCGTTAGCGTCTCCTCAGGATCCATGCGACCTACCGGCGCGTTGCTGTAGGCGGAAAACAAAACCTTGCCTTGTGGGCTCAGTACGAACTCGCTGGGTTGAATGAAATCCCGTCGTTCATCCCACCAAGAGCCAAGCTTGTCGCCGGTCTCGCGGGAGACCCCGTAGGCAACTGGGAAGTTCAAAGGCTCCGCCACTTTTTGAGTGTCCTCTAACGAATCCACCGTACCCGCAATAATGCTAACCCCCTCTGCTGCGAACGCATCACGGCGCTCTTCGTAGCCGGCCAAAAGCCGCCGGCAGTAGGGTCACCAATGGCCGCGGTAAAACAGCACAATCGTGTAGGGGGTGTCCAGACTCCCAGGCAGCGCAATCGAGTCGCCCTCGGTACTGGTGAGTGTGATATCCGGAAATTGATCCCCGGATGTGAGCATTTTCGTCATATTGCTCTCCTTTTTGTGTTTTTATTTAAACAACGTATCGAAATCCCGACCCTCATTGCTGCCTCGGCAGCTTTGTATGCAGCGGGCTAAAATCGGCAACCCCTCGCTGATTTGG